>CAMYLW010000588.1:1304-2125 GCA_947259475.1 Thermodesulfobacteriota bacterium | reverse complement strand
GGCAGTTAAAAAAAAAAAAAAAATTCTTATTCTTTTTGCAGTACTGTTTCTAAGAAAACGGAGAACTCCACCGATGGTATCAATTAAGAAGATCCGTTCTGCTCTGATGATTTGTTCAATATGGGCCGTTGTCCTTTGGTCACCGCTGCCAGGGAATACAGCTTCCTTGCCCCACCACCAAATAGAGATTTCATTTGATCTCAGCAAGCACAAGATTTATGGGACAGTGGATATTACCCTTCCCAGCAATGTGCGGGAAATATTGGTTGGCAGCGATTTGCAGATAACCAAGTTCGAGATCAATGGGAAAGCGACTAGTGCAAAGGTGAAAGCTGGTCGGATCCATTTGCCCAAGCACAAGGACCGGACCCGTGTGATAATTGACTACCAAGGGATTTTCCTTAATAAAGGCGGTAGAACTCCAGGGAACATCATCACTGGAGAGGGTGCCTTTCTCCTGGCAGATTGGTATCCTGCTGCTGAGGCCGATCTTTCCTATTTTTCGCTGAGAGCCACTATTTTCAAGCACCTGCATGCGGTATCTGAAGCCGACCATATAACCACCAGGGATGTGGGCGACGAAAAGCAGGTTATTTTTGATTTTCCACATCCGGTGAGCCATATCAACCTAATCATGGCCCCGTATGTGGTGAACAAAGACCGGTATGGAAACGTGGAGCTGGAGACCTATTTTCTCCCCGAGGACAAGGATTTGGCAACTCGCTACCTAGACTACACCAAGAAGTACCTGGAAATGTATGAAGAGATGCTGGGCCCCTACCCTTTCCAGCGTTTCGCTGTGGTTGAAAACATACTTCCCA
>CAMYLW010000588.1:0-1298 GCA_947259475.1 Thermodesulfobacteriota bacterium | reverse complement strand
GTGGTTGAAAACATACTTCCCACCGGCTACGGCATGCCAACCTTCACTCTTCTTGGCCGCCAGGTACTCAAGCTACCCTTCATTCCAGAGACCTCACTGGGACATGAGATCCTGCACTCCTGGTTTGGGAATTCCGTCTATATAGACTATGAAAAAGGCAACTGGGCAGAGGGATTGACCTCTTATCTGGCCGATCATTATTACGCGGAACTGGAAGGTAAAGGTTGGCAATACCGAAAGAAGATCATCGAGGATTACGAGAGTTATGTGCATGAAGACAATGAAATCTCCGTCCGGGACTTCATCGGTGGAGGAGACAAGGCTTTGCGTGCAGTTGGCTACGGCAAGGTCGCCATGATCTTCCACATGCTCAAAACCCGTATCGGTGAGCAAGCATTTCAACAGGGGCTCGAACTCATGGTTCAAGAACAGCGCTTTCGCTTGACCTCCTGGCAGGATATCGAGGCGATCTTCTCTAGAATAGCCCAGGAGGATCTTAGCGGATTTTTTGATTTCTGGCTGGATAGCAAGGGAACAATGGAGGTAAATCAGCGGCGGAGCGAACCCTGAGTCTACCCATGGATGAAGAACCAGAGGAGATCATTGTGGATCCGGACTACGACCTTTTCCGCGGTCTCAGGCCTGAAGAGCGCAGGCCGGTGCTGAGCCGCCTTTTGGGAGACCCAACTCGGACCCTGGTATTGACAGAATTTAACCGTGAGGTGTATGAACTCCTGATTCAACAATTGGAAAGCCGTGGTTTCAAAACGGTGCCGGCCGCAGAGCTTGATCACGCCCAACTGGCTCAAAAAACCTTCCTTTTTCTAGGGGTTCAAAGTGAGTTCAAGTCCCTCTTTCCCGAGACCTCAGAGACCCCAAAGGGGTTCAGTCTTATGATTCGTAATAACAGATTCAACCCCAAACGCGTTCTTGGTTTGGTCTTGGCAGAAAACTCTGCTGAGGTGAATGATGTGGATGGCAAACTCTTTCACTACGGTAAGTACAGCAGCCTGAAATTTTCTCAAGGTAAGAATGTGGAAAAAAAGATAGCGACAGGCGACCGCGGAATTGAGCTCGAAGTGCCCCAGCCGATTACCGGGATTTCCCTGGAGAGCGTGCTTCCGGTCTCGGCGGCTTCGAACATGGTGGTATGGGAGCGCCCGCACCTGCAAAAGTCAAAGGCCCCGTGATTACCGTGCGCTTTCGCCAAAAGGAAACTAGCAAGCCTGCCACCCACTCAGTCGAACGGCTCCCGAACTTGACGTAACTCAAGGCTGCATCAAGATAACCGTCGCGCC
>CAMYLW010000587.1 GCA_947259475.1 Thermodesulfobacteriota bacterium | reverse complement strand
AGGGAATAACTATATCTTATGGAAGAGCCCGTGGAGGAGCTAACTGATCTGGGCATTCTAGTCTATGGCTCCAAAAAAAGCGAATACGCAGTGGAAATTCCAATCCTTCTTGGAAGAAGATTGCCTCCGAATTGGGAATGGGTTGATTCCTCCCCTAATACGGTTATTGCCACCCGACTGCAACCTTCTCCTGCCTACTATAAAGAGTTTCTAAGCAGATCCCCTCTGGAAAATATCAAAACCTTATTCAGGGGCAGTCGATGCCAGAGAGCAATCATACGTGGAGAACTGCTGCGAGAGAAGGGTTTCAACACTCCAGCAATACATTGCTGGGGCAAGAAAGGACACCGCTATTTTATGATCACCGAGGGGATCGATGCAGTTAGCCTATCAACACACATAGAAAAGAACTGGATCCCACCTCTTGCAGGAAAAGAACTTGTTGCCAAGAGACAACTTATTGAGAAATTGGGCAAGGAAATAGGCACCCTACACAAAACGGGCATCTGCCATGGTGATCTGCGGCTCAGCAATGTACTGGTTGAAAAGGCAGGACAGCACATTCGTTTTCATTTTATTGATAATGAAAGAAGTTCGATTTTCAAGAAGATACCAGGACGCCTTGTGGTAAAAAACCTGGTTCAGGTGAACATGATATTTGGGCCGAACGTCAGCCGTCAGGACCGGCTCCGTTTTTTCAATGCTTACAGCAAAATATATGGTCTTTTCGATTCTGGGGAAAAAATGGCCGTGATGAAAACAGTTTATGAGCGAACCTCGAAGAGAATGGCCAAAAAGCTCGACAAGTATAAGAGCACCAGACAGAATCATTTATGATTTTAGATTGGTGATTTCAGTTTGGTGATTGCAGATAGAGGTGCATGCATTTCTTACCGGGAGGCATTGATCTCTTACATCTGAAATCTGCATTCTCAAATCTAAAATCGTTGGGCTCCATATACTCCAATAGACTTGATGAATTGACGATGGTAACCGATCTTCCTCTCAGAGTTAGAGAAATTTCAACCGGTTCTTTTAGGGGGAAGGTCGTTGTTGATTCAACCACTGATCAATTTCTTCGAAATGATGGTAATCCTGATGATCTTCTTGTGAACAATGCCGATTTCCTCAAATCAAGCGAATCAACCTGCTCGGCTCTGGTACAAATACCTGCTGCCGGTACTCTTTGTCAAGAAATTTCTTTTCAAGGGTATCGTCCATTCACTGAAGCCTCTGTTCCGTCCTCACCGCGCCCAAGTCATGTGGCGGGTTTCCTGGCACCTTCTGAACCACTCCATCCCGGTGGCGGAACCTGAAGGATATCTGATCAAACAGCGAGGTCCTTTCTGCCTCAAGGGATACTTTTTTGCCAGGGTTCTGCCGCGGTGTCTTGCCCTGGCTGAGCTGGCGAAAGATCTGGACCCATTCACCAAACGTTTCGATTCTGAGGGTTTAATAGAGACTCTGGTGCAAAATGTGGCCAGAATGCACAGTAGCGGTGTAAGCCACGGTGATCTCAAATGGTCAAATATCCTGGTCCACGAAGACAAGAACGAGCTGTGGTTCGTGGATATCGATATCACTCATAGTGGCTTTGATAGTGTCATATCACCCAGCCTCAGCCATGAGTCGGTATATTTTCATCCTGTTTTCTCGACCGCTGAGATCATGAGACCTGTAAAAATACCTGACAACATCTCAGAAGTCTTCTTCCTCATTACGAGACATGAGCTCGCGAACGGAATCGGACATAGCATCGTTGTCATCAGGACTTGTTACTCTCGTTCCAACTGAAATTGAGGCAGCGAAGAGATCAGGCCTTCCCATCTCAATGAGTAATGGATGATGTTTTCGTACGTATTTTTCTAGTATTCAAAATACCTTTGCAGGCTGGATCTTGTTCGCCTTCCATCGAGATTTTCAATCGGCAATCATAGCTGCTTGTACTTCTTGTACGAGAAACGGTTGAAATCTCTCATCATGCCATTCATTTAAGATGATGTCAGCATAGAATGTGTACTTGGCTGGGAAGGTCTGACCCGCATACTTGGAGAATTGTCGGTATAATTCATCCATTATTTTGCCTGATAGTTTTTTCGTGTCGTCACCCATGGGACTTACTTCTCAGTTTTTTGTTTCGACAGACTTCATAATGAGTATCATGA
>CAMYLW010000586.1 GCA_947259475.1 Thermodesulfobacteriota bacterium | reverse complement strand
AAGATCGCGACTTACCAAGCTGTCCCGGATGATCTGCAGATTGGTCTGTTTTTCCAGAGCCCACTCCGGGGCCAAAAGTTCATTAGGGTGGGGATCACCGGTAAGCCGATGAATGGCAACCTGTGGGGGAAGCAAGGCCAGGAATTCGCAGACAATATCCACATACTCTTCACGGCTCAGACAATGATAGTCGCCGCGCTGGTAGAGATCTGCAAGTGCTGTATCCTGGATCACGTAGAGCAGGTGGATTTTGATTCCCTGAATGTCAAGTCTGGCCAGCCCCCGTGCCGTAGCTAACATGTCCTTTTTGTTTTCGCCAGGGAGGCCCAAGATGACATGGACACAGATGTCGAGACCTAGCAGGCGGGTGCGCTCCACTGCATCCACGAAGGCCGCGACGTCGTGGCCCCGATTGATCTGCCCTAGGGTGCGATCGTGCATGGATTGCAAGCCGTATTCTACCCATAGGTAGGTTTGGCGCTTCAAATCCGCCAACATCTCCAGAACCTCATCACCCACGCAGTCAGGCCTGGTTCCAATAGCAAGACCCACCACGTCCTCGACGGCCAGGGCTTCCAGATAGAGACGCTTCAGTCGGTCCACCGGCCCGTAAGTATTTGAAAATGACTGAAAATAACCGATGAACTTTTTTGCCTTGTAGCGACGGTGTAAGCGTTCTTTGCCTCGTTCCAACTGCTGTGTTATTGAGTAGGAGCGTGATAAGCCGGTACCAGAACCTCTGACATTACAGTAGATGCAGCCACCCACTCCCACAGTGTCGTCTCGGTTGGGGCAGGTTAGTCCGGCGTCCAGACTGATCTTTTGCACCCGACAACCGAAATGCTCTCGGAGAGCAGTATTTAGATCGCGGTAACGGTTGGTATTCATAGGAGGCATTATAATATATAATCCAAGCAATAACGGCCAGAAATTAACAGCCCTCTGTTTTAGATTGAGCTGTTGAAGGTGGTTGGTTTGATTCAATGCTATATGAGAAATGCTTGATGAGAAACGACAAATGATATGAGCATCTATCCAAAGACATACGATGTCATAGTCGTAGGTGGAGGGCATGCGGGGTGTGAGGCGGCGCTTGCCGCTGCTCGCATGGGCTGTAGTACAGCCTTGTTTACCATTTACCTGGAGTCAAGGAGGTGGACGCACTGGGTGGTGAGATTGCCAAAATGGCGGATCAGACTGGCATCCAGTTTCGTACCCTCAATACGCGCAAAGGGCCGGCGGTTCAGGGAACCCGCTGTCAAAACGATAAGGTGCTCTACCGGTCCAAAATGAAGTTTGTTTTGGAACGCCAAAACAACCTGGACATCAAACAGACCTTGGTGGAAGAGGTTGTGGTTGAAGGGAACCAAGTAGTTGGAGTTCGAGACAATCTGGGTATGGAGTATATGTCTTCTGCGGTTGTGCTAACCACAGGCACGTTCCTGCACGGCCTGATTCACATAGGCAGTCAAAGAATCCCTTCGGGGCGGGCCGGAGAATTCCCTGCTAATGGTTTGGCTGAAAATCTTGTTACCCATGGGTTCCAGATGGGAAGGATGAAGACTGGAACCCCCGCCAGGATACGACGGGCAAGCATCGATTTTTCCCAGTTTACAGAACAAAAGGGTGACGAGAACCCGCGTCCTTTTTCACTCTTCACCCAAAAGATAACTCTCCCCCAGATCTCTTGCTTCATAGGGCGCACCATTAAACGCACCCATGAGATCGTGCAGAATAACATCGACTTATCTCCCCTTTACAGCGGGGTAATCAAAGGAGTTTCCGCCCGCTACTGTCCTTCATTGGAGGACAAGGTTATGAAATTCCCAAACAAGGAGCAGCACCAGATCATTCTGGAGCCTGAGGGGTTCCGACCGACCGGTTATGCCGGTCAAATCCCTATTGATCGACATAGATCCCAATCTGCAACAAGGGGTGACTTAGGAGGTAACCACAAAGCAACTTCAGCCATATACCAGCAGGTATTGGCTCAGGAAGTCGATCGGCGTATTGCCTCTGAAATCATCGAGGAGATCAAACGCAGAGGCGCACCACTGGAAAAGATAGGTGGCGAGGATCTTAGGTCTCACCTCACGTCGATCCTGAAGGATATGGGAGTAATGGTTGATGATCTGGTAACCCGCGGCACTACAGAACCATACCGAATCTTCACTTCCCGGGCTGAATACCGGTTACTGCTCAGGGAGGACAACGCCGACCTGCGCCTCATGGAAAAGGGTTACGAATTGGGCCTCATCGATGGAGATACTCTTAAGGATCTCAAGGAGCGCCAAGGCCAGATTACCGGGGAACTTCAGCGTATCGGACGGGTCAGAATTAAGCCCACACCCAGGACAAATAAGTTTCTGGAAGAGAGGAAATCAGCACCACTAGAGAGCGCCGTGCCGCTAGCCCAACTCTTAAAGCGACCAGAATTGTCCTATGGTGATTTACAGCAACTGGAGGGGTATGGTAGTCAACTTCCGGAGCGTGTTGCCAGACAGGTGGAGATCCAGTGCAAGTACCAGGGTTATCTCCAGCGGCAGGAGGCAGAAGTAAAGAAATTTAAAAACCTGGAGAAAATTCATATCCCTTCGGGATTCAA
>CAMYLW010000585.1 GCA_947259475.1 Thermodesulfobacteriota bacterium | reverse complement strand
TCTGAAATCGTCGGGCTCCATTACTCCAACAGACTGTTGCAAGATGGAAAAGACCATTGAAGCTCCATCAGAGGGCAGCCCGAAGCCGGGTACTTTGGGCCCGGATTCTTTATTTTACCCTTGAAACTTGGCGGCGACTGGGATAATGGTTAGCATCCGTTTTTGTTGGCCTGACGGGCCGTCGCACAAACGGCTTCCTGGGGTGGGGCGGGTGAGGTGCAGCCGTGGTGGATGAAGAAGGGTTGAAAGAAGGTCACCCAGAAGACGCGGCAACTGCCCTGGAGATTCGCACCTACGGGGAGGACAAGGAGATTATTGCCGAGGGTGATCACAGCGGGCACTTTTGTGTTGTACTGAACGGTAACGTGAAGATCACCCGCCACGGGCGGCAGCTGTGTGTTCTTGGCGAAAGAGATGTGTTTGGCCTGGAGAGCTGTTTTCTCAATCAGCCTTCCAGTGTCAGCGCTCGGTCATTAGATAATACCCGTATCGCCATTTATGACCGAGATGCTATAGAATTCATACTGTACGAGCGGCCGCAGATGAGCAAGGGGATTTTGTTGTCCATATTGGGCCAGTTGACGCAGACATGTCAGGCTGCGGTGCGAGAAGCGGCGGTCAAGGCGGAAAATGTGGACATGCGTTTTTACGGAGACAACGAGGTCATTATTGAGGAAGGGGCCCGGGAAACGGACATTTTTAAATTAATATCCACCGAGCAGGGTTTGGTTGTATCGAAGAGTGGTAATGAAATCGGGCGGATTATCACCCCCGGCGAATTTTTTGGCGAGATGGCGAGCCTGTTGAATCAGAAACGCTCAGCCACCATAACCTCAAAGGGAAGTAGTGTGGTTCAGGTCTACTCAGCCGACAATCTTCAGGATATGATTGAAGATCATCCGGAGTTGGCCAAAAGGATTATCAGGACCCTAGGCAAACGGTTGGCGCAGGCCATAAAGAAGATCAGTGGGCTTCAGAAAGAACTGCGGGAAGAATCGTGAGTACAGCAAGTGAGAGCAATATCAGGCGGCTTTTTATTCGAACCTTTGGTTGCCAGATGAACCGTTACGATAGTGAACGGCTGGTGGAAATCCTTGGTGAAGAGCGGTTTGAGGTGGTGGATGATTACCGCCAGGCTGATCTGATCTTCATCAACACCTGTAGTGTTAGGGACAAAGCCGAACAAAAGGCATTCAGTTACCTGGGCCGGCTCAAATCTCTCAAAGCCAGAAGACCTGATTATATAGTGGCTCTGGGTGGCTGCGTGGCCCAGCAGCACGGCGAGGATCTGCTGCGGCGGTTTTCACATTTGGATCTGGTGGTGGGGACCCATGGCATCAGTAGGATTCCAGCCATGCTAGCCCGTTTTGAGACTACTGGAGAACGGCAGGCCTTTGTGGACTTCGGTTACGACTTTGGTGATGAGCAGGAAGGCCGGATTCGTCCCTGGAGACCAGAAGTCTCCGCTTACGTAACCATCATGAGAGGTTGCGACAACTTCTGCACCTACTGCATTGTGCCGATGGTTCGCGGCAGGGAGCGTAGTCGACCCAGCGACGAAATCATCAGAGAAGTGCAAAGCCTGGTCAAGTGCGGGGTAAGGGAGGTGACTCTTCTGGGACAAAATGTGAACTCGTACGGCCAAGGAGTTCAAGGGGAACTTGATTTTGCCGGACTGCTGCTACGAGTTGCCGGGGTGGAAGGGTTGCTGCGGATTCGCTTCACGACCTCGCATCCAAAAGACCTGTCCCCATCTTTAATGCACTGTTTTGCTGATCTCGAGCCCCTGTGCCCTCATATCCATCTGCCGGTGCAATCCGGCTCCAACCGGATCCTGAAGCGAATGAAGCGTGGATACACACGGGAACACTACCTCAAGTCGGTGCAAGAGTTAAGGAAAATTAGGAAGGACGTGGCAGTCTCTTCCGACATGATCGTTGGTTTTCCCGGGGAGAGAGAAGAAGATTTCCAGCAGAGTCTGGATCTGTTGGAGAAGGTTCGTTTTGATTCGCTCTTCTCCTTTAAGTATTCGGACCGACCCCAGACGGCAGCGTGCCGTCTAGATGGTAAGGTTGAGGAAAAAGTTAAGCTGAGGCGGTTGCAGGCGGTACACAATCTGCAAGAGCACATAACCCTAAAGAACAACGAAGCTCAGGTGGGTCAGACAACCCGGGTGTTGGTGGAAGGTCCTAGCCAGGTCGGTGGCTCTCAGCTCAGCGGCCGGACTCCCCAGAA
>CAMYLW010000584.1:1255-2514 GCA_947259475.1 Thermodesulfobacteriota bacterium | reverse complement strand
CCCGGCCCCCTTGGGAGTTGGTTGATCCAAGGTTTTGACCAAGGCCTTTACCATCTGCGTGTTCTGGCGGTCGGCCAGGACGATAATCATATTGATGCGCTCATAAGAGAGGATTCTGAGAGGCGGTCCGGCCCGTCTCCCCTTGATCTGTTTCAGTTTGGACTCCAGCAGTCTTGAGATCTTTTCGGCCAGGTTTTCGGCGCTGGCATATTCCAGAGGCATCACACTAATATTCGCCTCCTGAAATTCCACGTCAATCTCCTCAACAATGCTTAGCAATCTCTGAATGTTTGACTGAAAATCGGTGATGATTAATGTATCAGTGGGATCATAGGCGATTACCACTCCTTGTTTGGAAACCATTGGCGCCAACAGCTTCCTGACCTCCTGGGAGTTTGCATGGAGCAGTGGCATGATCTGGGTGATTATCCGATCGTCGGGGCGAGGGACAAATCCTGGCGTTTTGCGAAGTTCCACACTTTTTTGCCTGGCCTCTACCGAAGGCACTACCTTGATCACACTGCCAGCAGGCACGGTAGTAAAGCTGTGTACCTCCAGTACCGACTCAAACACCTTGTATGCCTCTTCCACTGAGATCTTGCTCGGAGAGAGAACTGTCACTTTGCCCCGAACCTTATCGTCCACCACAAAATTCTTCCCGGTCAGCTCACTGATAAACTTAATGAACACCTTGATATCGACCTGGTCAAAATCCATACTGATGGTCTTTTTTGACTGTCCCCTGGGGCCAGTTCGACTCTCGGTCTGAGCATCCCCCACGGCCGTGAAGCCGAGAAGCATCACAAGAGTTAAGAACCACATGGACTTATGTAAGGTTTTCCTGGCCATACGTTCTCTCCCGGCCGTTGTTTTTTTCACCATGGAGCCACAGAGACCTCTGTGTCTCTGTAGTTAGCTTTACTCGACTTCGTAACGCAAATTCTGCTTGCGCCGCCCCCGTTTTATTTCCAGGGCGATCTCGCCTCCTTCCATGAGACTCTCATAGAGTTCGACTGCCTGATCCGGAGTTGTAATGTTCTCACCGTTAACCCCTTGAATGACATCGCCATTGCGCAATCCCATTTTGGAAAAGAGGCTACCAGGCTTGATGTTACTCACCAGAAAACCGGCCGGCCGCTTCCCCTCCATGAAAGGACGAATGCGCACCTGCTGCATCAACTCATTCAGGTTGGCCATTTGAGATTCTAGTTCCTCACGGTCTAAACGGATGGAACCTCTGGCGGCTGGCCTCCGCCGGG
>CAMYLW010000584.1:0-1219 GCA_947259475.1 Thermodesulfobacteriota bacterium | reverse complement strand
TCGGGTATCATGGTAAGCACTTCATCTTGTCTGCCGGTATTGATAACAACGTTATGCCTCAGTATCCTCTTTATGAGCGCCTGTTTTACTCGATCCCCCTCTTGGTACACTTCCTGTTTACGGGTGCTGCTGTCTTCGATTATGGCAGAACTCTCTTCTGGCTTACTGGCCACCACCGTGCCAACCAACTTCAATCCGAGGCTTTTTACAGCCACGGGCATATTGTCCAGGACAACTTCTTCTGGGGAAGCCTCTGCTAAGCCTTGCGAAGTTCCGCCAAATAGGTTGCGCTCGGTGATGATTGCGTAGTCTTCGAGGGGTCTGGCATCGGCTGCTGGCTTCTTGCCGAGCTTAACTGCTTCTTCCTGCATCGCCGGAGTCGGAGCCAGCCTGCTATTCAGTACAGTCATGAAAGCATTTACCCCGAAATAAACTACCAGGCTCAACACTAATATATCGGCGATCCAACGGTGTCTAAAGGAAAACATATTCCAACTCTTGGTATTAATTTACCCTCGATGGATCTTATTCTTTCCCGCCCCAGAAGGAGTTGAAACAGCCAACACTACACCCTCACCCCTCCGGTCAAAGACGTCGCCCTCTAGCTCTGCCGTAAGGAGGTTTTTAGTATGTTGACGTAATTACAGGCAGTTTTTTCTTCTACTTTATCCCACAACTAGCAAAAAATGTCAAAAATTACAATAGCAAGAAAGGTGCCCAACTCCTGAAGATCAAGGGACTATTTCTAGATAAGACAGTGGAAACCTGATTCAAGTTCCTTTCCCACGGTGCCATTTATAAGTATTTTGCTCCACGCTTTGCCCATGGACCATTGTTAGCGTAGCTGTTAGCAAATCGTTCTATTCTCGAGGACACAGCTATCCTGCCAATACAATGGCATCTGTGAATTGCCTGCTAGAAAAGAAAACCCGGGGAAACACGGAGCACTCTCCCGGGCTTTCCAGTCAGACGAGAGGTAACCCTAACGTTGCAGACCTACTCCGACGCGCAGCGCACCCGCTTGCGCAGCGTGGGAAAAACGCGCCCGGAAGTCCTGAAGCACTGCCACATGTCTATTCAAAAGTGAGCCAAATCCAGCTGTGGCAATAAAGCAGGGACCGCCACCTCCACCACCGCCATCAGAGGAAGTTGTGGTAGCACTAGCTTCAGCAGAAAAGTCGGAGTTATTGCTGCCATTATAAGACCTTACGCGGTAGAA
>CAMYLW010000583.1:1308-2359 GCA_947259475.1 Thermodesulfobacteriota bacterium | reverse complement strand
TACATCACACCTATAGAATCGTTTGAATATATGGGGCAGATCATCCTCAACCACTCCTATACCCGTATCACTGATGTAAATGGCAACCTGCCCATTATCCGCATTGACCGAAACCGTGACCGTCCCCTCGGGTGGAGTGTATTTCAAAGCATTATCAAGGAGGTTGGCAACCATGCGCTGGAGCTTTCGAGTTTCTCCGTAGACCACACAGCTGTAAGGTAACTCGGTAGTGATTTTTACAGAATTCTCCTCAGCTATAGCCTGAAACAACTCGCACGCACGTCTTGTTACCCTGGCAATGTCAACCTCTTCCAAGGTGATTTCGGCTGCTCCTGATTGTGCTTCTGCGATATCCAGCATGGTGTTAATGATTCCTATGAGTCGATCACAGTCCTGTATCATGTTGGCAGCAAATGCTTTATGCTCGTCGCCGGCGGAGGTGGTTAATGCCATTTCAGCGGCGCCACGAATTCTGGCAAGCGGGCTTCTCAAGTCGTGGGCTATATTGTCACTCATCTCTCTCATTTCTTTAATCAACACATTGATGCGATCGAGCATGTAATTGAACGCAGTTGCAAGTCGCTCGATTTCGTCACCTCTGACTTTCAGAGGAACGCGTTTGTCTAGAGCACCTTCTGATATCTCTATTGCTGTTTCGGTAACTTCTTCTACACCGCTCAAGGCACGTTTGGCCATAAGCCAACCAACGAAAGCGGCAATGATTACCATGACAGCCATGAGTGGGACAAATATCTTGCGATGTATCTCTAAAAATTCAGTGTCTTCCGCTAGTGACTCTCCTATCTGCAAAACCAGGTCAGGGCCAATGATGCCGTAGACGGTGCGAACTTGATACTCTTGTTCGGGGAGATCGAGGGTCTCGAGAACATGTTTTGCACCCTTTTTCAGCTTCTCCAAAGCCTGGCTTCCTGAGCCCACACCCTGCCACGCTGACATGTCTGTGGTGAGAAGTTCCTCGCCATCCAGAGAGAGCAGACGCAAGAATACATGTTCCGCCCCATCAGACGCAGCCTCCCAAGCCACTTCAGAC
>CAMYLW010000583.1:0-1280 GCA_947259475.1 Thermodesulfobacteriota bacterium | reverse complement strand
ACGTTCTTTGAGCACTGTAGAGACTACGAAGTAAAGGGTCAGAAAGGCCACGATGGTCGATATGGTGAATATCCCCGCATACCAGAGGGTTAATCGGAATGCCAGCGTGCCTGGAAGCCTAAGAACCTTCTTCAAGTACATAACCGGCTCCATATACGGTATGAATCATCTTTTTCTCAAAATCGTTATCGATCTTATCCCGCAGTTTGCATATGCGAACTTCGACCACGTTCGTTTGCGGGTCAAAGTTATAATCCCAAACATGTTCCATAATCATGGTCTTAGAGACGACATTCCCGGCATTGCGCATGAGGTACTCGAGTAAAGAGAACTCCAGGGGTGGAAGATCGATCTTCTTTCCCCCCCTTAAAACTTTGCGGGTTAGAAGATCCATAGAAAGGTCACCAACCACCAGACTGGAAGGCTCTGCCGCCCCACTAGCTCTGCGGATCAGTGCCTGCACGCGCGCTAAGAGCTCAGCAAAAGAAAAGGGCTTGACCAGATAATCGTCGCTTCCTGTCTGCAGCCCCTTGATCCGATCCTCTACAGAGCGTTTTGCACTCAGAATAATTACAGGTGTAGTTTTTTTGCGCCTGCGCAGTTCATCTATGAGAGAGAAACCGTCAAGTTTGGGAAGCATTATGTCAACGATGGCGGCATCGTAGGGTTCATTCGAAGCCATGTGCAGGCCATCCTCGCCATCAGCACAATGGTCCACAGCAAAGCCGGCCTCCTTGAATCCCTTCAATATGAAGGAGGCCAGCTTCAGATCATCTTCAATCAACAGGATACGCATAAGGAACTACCTCATTAATGCTCGATGAAACCGCCTTTTGTTAGTGATTAAAGTCTAGTATATACCAATCTGTTTCAAAACCCCAAGAAGGAGAGAAAAAGAATGCAGCTCGTAAATCACTGGGTAAGTTGGCTTTGCTGAGTTCAGCTTTAATTCCGATTTGATAGCGGCCATCATTTTCCAACCAGTCAAATGGAAGGATCTTTAAGTTGCTAATTTCAGTCATCACCTTCTTAGCTTCAGCAAAAGACTCCGTAATCAATACTTCATCAATTCTCCAGGATCTTTTCATAATGAATTTCTCCTGCAAAATATTGTACTTCATCATGTGGTCGATCTTTATGTTAACTATCTTCTTGTCCACCCAGAAATCCCTAACTTCGTACAATGTAACGAAATATGCAAAAGTGATAGGTGTTCCATTCAGAACAACTTCGTTCAACTGTGAGGAAAAAACATTGTTCAATTTAAAACTTACAATGAG
>CAMYLW010000582.1:1333-2265 GCA_947259475.1 Thermodesulfobacteriota bacterium | reverse complement strand
ATGTTCCTCAAGCCATTGCCGAATGGTGAACATGCTCACTTCCTCTTTGCTCAGCTCTCCCCACTCGATAAGCCGTTTGCCGATGGAGACATACTGATGACCGTTTTGATCCTCATAGCCCACCTGTATTGTTGAGCCATCCGGTAATTCGACCCGGCCGGAGCCCTGTATCTGTAGAAAGAAACTGTCGTGCGGATCATCAACCCAGAGAATTTCATCACCCTTCAACGGATGTTCGATGCCATCGATTGCCTCACGGTTGAAATAGGGTACCACTCGGTTGCCAACCAGCCGGCCACGAACCCTTTTACCTTTCAGCTCTGGAAACAACTCGTCAAGATCGATGATCAGAAGTGAATTCGGGCGTCCATAAAGGGGGTAAGAGAAACGTTCGTTTGCCTGCAGACTGCCGTAAAGCTTTGGTTCGTAATATCCGGTAATCAGACCCTCAGGCTTTCCACCTGCACCGATAATTTCGTGGGGCCGGAAATGGTCCTGGAAAAATGTGCGAACCTCTTGATTCGATGGATCAGACAACTGGTCGGCTTCGCTACAGATGTTCTCCCAGCCAGACTCTCTTGTCCGCAGTTTAAGGCACTGCGAGAGCAGAGCAGGCCAAGCCTCGGCGTGACTGTCCTCTTGCCATCCGGGGAGATCATCCCAGCCAATCTTTTCACCAATTCCAACCTCTTTTGGGATAAAGATGGCGCAGCCGGAAATGAGCACCAGCATAGAAGCAGTTAAAAGGAATTTGAATGGTAATGGCAGAGATGAATGGGGAGCTGTCATAAAGCGCTCTTGATCAGATAATGTTTAATTAACGGATTTTATATAATGACAGCTTGTATTCAACAAAGAAAAAAGCCCATGACCTGGGTAAGGTCAAGGGCCGTTGTTTGGTGGACGCGGCGGGGTTATTCGGTCCTGTGTGT
>CAMYLW010000582.1:0-1281 GCA_947259475.1 Thermodesulfobacteriota bacterium | reverse complement strand
TTTTCAACATTGTCGAATTACCGGCCGTCCACGGCCTTCACCATGTCTATCTTCCGAAGGCTGCATGAATATTCGGGACCAACAGGGGAATTTCAGGCCAACGGCCTGTCGGCATCTATCCGGCAATAATGGTCGTGAAGTTGGATTATCGGTTCCACTTCGGGGTGTACATTTTTATTGCTAGACACCGCGATCAGGCGGCAGATAGCGAAATCGTTGCTGCACAGCTCGTACCTTTTTAACCAACCTTGGTGTTTCAAACGCTTTTCTGATTCCTCGTAAGGGAACCGGCAGGGAGGATTCTCCATGTCAATACGCCATGGTTTGGGACTGAGCCGCGCACGAAAACTTTCCTGAGCACGGCATAGCTTCAAGTAGAGTTTATCCGATCCGAGTGATTCGAGAACTTGTTGCGTCTCGAGGCTAGTCGGGTCAAACAGGGAATCAGTCAGTAACAGACGGTATCCATTGAAGGTACGGTAGATTCGCAGACTCCGCGCAGGCTGTGCGTCTGACCACTCCCGTATCTTTTTCAGTACCGCTTCCTCCTGGGATTGCCGGACGAATCCCAGCATACGCTTAATGCTTGTCCAGGCCCCTTCAGGCATCAGGTCGATATCTGCGAACAAGACTTTGCTGGTATTTAACACCAAGGCTCCGTAAGAATTACGGGTTATGGCGTACGCTATGTTACCCGACGAGTCTGGATATTCCCTGATGATTTCTTCCCTCAGCAAACGGTCAGAATACAGGTAACGATCCAAGAATTTATTTGGCCTAATAAGGTGGTCGAGAACGTTCCGCGCACGTGCCAGGGCGTTCTCTCTGGCGTGAGCCACGCTGACATTCGATGCGCCCCAGCAACATATTGGAAATGAAGGTTTGTTTGGCAACTTTGCTTCAATCAGCGTCTTTGCCCAGTATTTGGCAATCTTCATTGTGCTGAACTCGATGCTGTCATACCTGGCCATTCTCCCAGGGAACTGGCTGTGGAGCCAGCTTCCGATTGACGTTGTATTTTTGTGTTGAACGCACCAAAGGTGGAAGAGCTGATCCGCGCGACCCACTAGACATCATGTTTTGACCTGCCCATCTCAACACGCGTGGATTATGTTGAGATGGGAACACCTAAACACAGAGCCATAATTGAGAGGGCAGGTCATGAAAGAGTTTATCGCAGAAGAGGTATGGATCGAAACGGCAACGGCGCTGGGGACAGTCAGGCCGGCACAGTCAGAGCGCCAGTACCCGGCCTATATTGGGCTGGATGTGCATAAGGAG
>CAMYLW010000581.1 GCA_947259475.1 Thermodesulfobacteriota bacterium | reverse complement strand
AACATCATGTGAGCCCTGCCCATATCCAACCGGTCTTCCGGGTTATCCTCATACCAAGGTGCTTCGGGAAGTTCAGGCTTGCTTAGCCCGACTTGTCTTGCGGCAAGCAGCCCGCCCGGTCTGTCCCAGTTACCCAGCAGTCCGTTTAGGATAGCCATTGATCTTCTAATCTGAGTGGAGTTGACATAGTCTGAGGTACGCCGGCCAGGGTAGACAATGGCAGTGGGGGCCGCCGCTGCTAACTCGCGGGCGATGCGTCTGATATCTTGGGCTGGTATCTGGCACTCACCCTCGGCCCATTCGGGAGAGTACTGTTTTACGTGCTCGCCAAGTTGCTCAAGTCCAAAGAGCTTTTCGGCAGCATAATCAGCATCATAAAGCTTTTCAGAAATGATCACGTGCATCAAGGCCAGGAAAAAGGCCATGTCGGTGCCTGGTTTGATCTTATACCACTCATCTGCCAAACCAGCCGTTTTGGTATAACGAGGATCAAGGACCACAAGCTTGCAGCCGTCTTTCTTGGCGGTCATTAGATCAATGCTGTCTGGAGTGATTAAGGCCTCAAAGCGATTGGCTCCCGCCATGATGATGTATTTAGTGTGGAGCACATCGGAGAAAGGGACCTCGCCAAAGGTATCCAGGTAAGCTCGGTTTCTGCTCAGCAGGCAGGCGGATTCATGGGTTGTTACGTTGTATGAGCCAAAGACCTCGGCAAACCAATGAACAAAGGTGGATTGCATGTCAGATCCGGGGGAGAAAAGAACTCCGCAGCGGGTGTATTTCTCGGCAATGGTCTTGAGTTTCTCTGCCGCATAATCCAAGGCCTGATCCCAACTTAAGCGCTGCCACTTGCCCTCTCCCCTCTTTCCTTTACGCAGGAGGGGGTACTTGAGCCGGTCTGGGTCATACAACTGGGCGATGCCAGCATTACCCCTGGCACAGAGCATTCCTCTAGACTTGAGGAACTTGGGGTTGGGATCAAGCTTAGTGACTACCCCCTTTTCTACTCTGGCAATGAGGCCACATTTGTTGAGACACATGTCGCAGACAGAGAAATGCTGTTCCACCTTACCGCTGGCGGTGTTTTCCTCAGAAGGAACCAGGGCGTGAAGAACCGGAGTTCTGGCGCCTACCGCAGTTGCTGCAGTGGCAGCTCCAGTCCATTTCAGAAAACTACGGCGTAGGTTATTTACATTTCAGCGGCGAGGGTGAATCGAAAGCGTGTTTGTACATGTAAGTGTAGATGTCCAGCAGGTCTTTGTCAGACTGCTTTTCCCACTCTGCCTTGCAGGGGAGGTTCTTGTAGGACTCATTGGAAAAAACTTTGTCCCAATCAGCCTGGGTTTTGCTTATGGGGCTTAGCTCAACCGCAGTACTCCCCTCTTGGTGGCAAGAGCGGCAGCTTTTGCGGAAGAGGTATTTGCCTTTACGTTTGTTTCCTTCAGGGGCTGCGAGGTTAACACTAACAAAGCTCAGCGTCATGATGATGGTGAGAACGGTTAGAAGTACTTTCTTACCCATGATATGGCCCTTCCTTTCCTCAGAATTTCTCCAGGAACTCTTCGTGTGAGTTTTCTCTGAGCACCTTTCAACCGGTGCGACCCCCATGGAATGGCAAAAAGGATGCCATTTTAGGAAATCAGTAAATTAATTGTGATTATAGCTATTTAGGGAAAAACATTATGTTGAGCCAGGGTTAACAAGTGTTAATTGTGTTAACGATTGTTTAGGCTGGGCTGGATTGGGAAATAGGAAGACAGATTGGAGATGTCTGGGGAAGAAAAATTACCGTATTAAGGAGAGGAGTCTTGTGGAAGTTGGTGAAACGGGGTGCTTATGGGGCTAAAACTACTTGAATTTGCCCGTTGCCGCTGTTATCTCCCCATTACCCTCTTCACCGAGGGATAAAGATCCAGATCGGTGTGGGGTAGGAAAAGAGCGGCGACGAACTCATCGTAAAACTTTGGATCAACCGAGAGTTCGAAATAGGTCATCTGTCGTGCCAGGGTGTTGGCGCGTTCAAGAGCGTGTCTTGAGAGTAAGGCCATTCGCGACCCTGTGAGGGAACTGTTGCCGATGAACTGAACTCGCTCAGGTGGAACATCTGGCAGTAGGCCGATGAAGATGGACTTTTCCACATCCATAAAGTTGCCGAAGCCCCCAGCCACAAATATGCGCTCCAGATCATGGAATGACATGCCAACGCTACTGAGCAACAGTCGCATTGCTGCCAGAATGGCGCCTTTGGATTTTATCAGATTGCTGATATCGCTTTCGGTGACCACTACGGTTTTTCCGGTTTCCGTCTCGTCACCACTGGCCAGGACAAATTCCATCTCACCTTCATTCTCTCGCACTCTGGGGTTGGCAGAGTCTTGGGGAAATTTGCCATTGGGATCAATGATCCTATTTCGGTATAGTTCGGCAATAATGTCAATCAGTCCAGAGCCGCAGATGCCTCTG
>CAMYLW010000580.1 GCA_947259475.1 Thermodesulfobacteriota bacterium | reverse complement strand
ATGAAAAATTCAAGATGAGCAAGGTAGCTATCGGCTTCATTACCTACCACAATCGTGTGCCGATTAATGATTTCAGATACTTATCCGAGTCGTCCACGGTGACACTTGACTGGGATGATCCCTGGTATTCGGAATTCGACAAAAAGGGTTTGAAACGGTGGCAGCGCGGCGGTGTCATGTCCTTTCTCTACATTGAGCCCTATGAAGTGCGGCATGAGATCCTTGCTCGGGTGAAAGACCTTGAAGCGTGGATTGACCTCGGCCTGCGGGGTAATGAATTTATCGAAGCAGATGAAAACGAGCAATTAAAGAAACGGGTGGGTGAATTTTTTCTGCAACGGGACAAGGTCCTGATCGATGGGAAGCAGTTACGACCCATCCTGGACCGCACCGCCTTTGTCAAGTACACCATGACGCGCACCTTTTTCATTGAGCAGCCCGAGCAGTTGCCGATCAATACCGCCCTGGTGGGAGTGATCATTACCTATCTCACCGAGGGGATACCACAGGAGGTCACGAGCGAGTGGGACCTCTGGTCAGACCGCATACAAAAGGTTCCAGCCGATGCAGTCGATCCGGCCGGCCCCTTTCCCTCCTATGTGACGCCCGAGGACAATGTTCTGACCTGGATTAATTTTCTCAAGACATATAAGATCCCCACTGTTGCGAAAATAGAAGTGGACGAGTCGCTCACAAAAATAAAAATACCACTTGCCAGCGCTTTTTGCCTGCTGGCGGTGCTGCCTCTTGGATTGCAGATCAGGAAACGTAGAAAGAATGGTGGGTCGATTGGCTTGTTTATAGGATTGGCAGGGCTGCTCATTGCCGGAAGTGTTCTGCTGTATCCATTTTTGAAGGTTGCTGTTGACCGGCCGACTGCCATGGCACCGAAGATGACCGACGAGGATACGGTTGTCGTTTTGGACAGTTTGCTCAAGAATATTTACCGCTCCTTTGATTTCCGGGAAGAAGATGATGTCTACGACCGGCTGGCCACGAGCGTCAGCGGGAATTTGCTTTCGGAAATCTATTTGCAGAACCGAAAATCCCTGGTGGTGAACCAAGCAGGTGGCGCCAAGTGGACCGCCATGGGCACGGTGGGCCACTGGGGGCACATTCACATCCGCAAGAATCAGTACGAAGCAAACATTACCGTGGAACCGGTGGACGGGGCCTGGAAGATCACCGACCTGGAACTGCTGGAGGAAAAGCGCATTGATTCTTATGGGCAGGCGAAAAGCTAGATCTGGGATGTGAGATTGTAGATTTTAGATTGCAGGTTGCAGATTTGAGAAGGGATGGGGCATGGGCACGAGGATGTGACCAAACTCAGAGACCCCACTCTTGTGCTCAAGAGGACTGAAAAGAACGTAGCAGCCACTGCCAAGCTCTACCACTGCTTTTCGCTAGCTTTCCCGAGATCGTCTTCTGTAATCGAGATAGTGAGTAACGGTTAAACCAAAACCTGGAGCAATCTAATGGACAGAATATTGTTAAAATGGTCGCTCACTCCTGTCTTTGTCATTATTTTCTTGCTGTTCAGTCAAACTGCTTTTGCCGGCGGCTTCTATCTTCCCGAGATTGCCACCCCGGGCAGTGTGGGCACCGCCGGGGTGGCCAATGTTACCAACATAGATGATGCCTCCTCGGCCTTCACCAATCCTGCCGGCATGACCTATTTGAAAAACGATGAAGTCCAGGCTGGCATGGAGGTCCTTATCCCCGTTAACAAATTCGATTCTACTGTTGCCACAGCCGGCGGCGACGACGGTGGCAATGCGGGGGATCCTGCTTTCATACCGGGTCTTTTTGTAGTGAAAGGGCTAAATCAGAATCTCAAGGTGGGTTTCTCAATTGCCGCAGTTGCTGGCGGCGGGCTGGACTATGGTGAGAATTTTGTTGGCCGCTATCAGGATTATAAGTCTGTACTTCAGACTTTGGGGGTCGGCCCTTCCCTGGGTTACAAAATAAACGACATGCTGTCAATCGGTGCTGGTGTCTACATGATACAAACAACTTTGAATGAGAAAATCGCTGTTAATCAGTCATTTTTCGGTGCCAATGACGGCACAGTGCATTTTGACGACATTGATGACACCAGCTTTCAGTGGAATGCCGGACTCATTTTCAAGCCCACTGATAGGCTTCTCTTTGGTTTTACCTACCTGAGTGAGGCCGACGTCGACTTGTCCGGAGACCTCAAAACCAAAGGTCTCCAGGGTGTATTTCAAAATCTTCTTGGCGATGCAGATTCGATTAAGGTTGATTTCGACCTTCCGGAATCGTTCAGCTTCGGCCTGAGGTACAGGGTTACGGAAAAGCTGACCCTGTTGGCGGATTCTAACTACCAGAGGTGGTCGCAGTTTAGT
>CAMYLW010000579.1:1404-2510 GCA_947259475.1 Thermodesulfobacteriota bacterium | reverse complement strand
AAAGGATGAGGATCAGTAAATGCCATGTACGTCATAAGTGCCGTAGCCGGTGCCCATATAATCCAAAAGACAACCAGGCATCCAACATAACCACCATCTGTGCGATAATCTCGTGGATCGATTACATATTGCCCATCGCATTGATTCGCCATCATTACGTCCGTACTCCGCAGATCGGCGGAGCCCAGCGGCTTTGAGCTTGTCTTCAGCGAAGCGGAAGGCGAGGCGTGAGAGTCCGACTGAAGCGAGCGCTCAGGTTCTTCTAAATTGAGTTGCGACTCATAGTTCCGTTCTAGAGTTTGCTTCGTTGCTTGATCTACATATTTCTTTGCCTGGTGCGACATCACGAGGCCATAGATTCCCCCACCGACACCAACACCTAAGAGACCTGCAATGTTAAAGGTACCGTGCGTTAGGCCGAAAGCCACGCCGAGCCTGATAGAAACCAGCGCCAAAAGAGCAGCAAAGGCCATTGCCACCCACGTCTGCCAGTGTTTGAGAGCTTTGAAATAACAAATACCTGTAATGCGAATTTGAGCTCGCACTGACAGATCTCTAAGCTCGCTCTCCCACATGGCAACTCTCCGCTGATGACGAAGAAGTGTTATTCCAATTAAAATGGAACCCAACGTTTAAAATAACCCCTGCACTCAAACCAAATATTGCAAATTCCACACCGAGAAGGTCAAGTAGTGAAGCCAGAAGTGGGATATTGGGTTGGGTGAGTGTGAAAGGAAAGACTACATCCCTTAATCCACGCTCAGCTGGAGTTTACTCCGACACAAGATATTGGTAGGAAAGCGCCTCAAGAAAGCTCCCACCGACCCTATGGCCAATGAGGGATTAAGACATAGTCAGTAGTCAACGGTAAATCATTATTGAGTATCCAGTATCAAGTATCGAGTATATCAAATTCCTCAATTCGCAATCCGAATTCCGTAATCCTCTTTGTCCCCTACTCTTTCACAGGGAACCGCATTTCTGTATAATCTATAGCATTGGTGTGGCTTGATAGGCGAAACTCCTGAAGGGGCTTACTTCGTCAAGTGCTCAAGAAAGATAGTTTGGTAGATTTTTATGGAAGCCGAGTATGTTCCCAGATCTGT
>CAMYLW010000579.1:0-1317 GCA_947259475.1 Thermodesulfobacteriota bacterium | reverse complement strand
CTCCTGTTTGGAACGGGCGAGCTTTGGCATCTGTGGCTGGGCTCCTTTCTGCTTTTCTTTGTTGTTTGCTCGCTTGCAAGTCGCTTTTGGCCACCCCCTAAATTTGAACTTCCTGCCACGCCGCTTATGTCTAAAATGGTTCCACGTGAGGACCTCACCAAGCCCAACTTTGTCTGGCACCCTAAATATCGAGTCCGTTTCTGGTTGCATATTTTTCCTGCGAGGAAATACGGTCTCATTTACGACCGTGCCATTGAGGAGAAGATCTTAACGGAGGATGACTTCATCCAGCATGCTCCTCTCGATGACGATGACCTCCGTTTGGTTCACGGCCGCGGCTATCTATGGCGCCTTTATTTTCTGGGAATTACGCGACTGGGTCTGATCAACGGTGAAAATCCTATCACTCCGAATGCTCTGAAGAAGCTAAAGGTTGCCTGTGGGGGCACCTACCTGGCCTGTAAGATTGCTCTGGAGCAGGGTCTGGGGATGAATCTTGGTGGCGGATTTCATCATGCCTTCTCCTGTCGCGAGGCGGGTTTCTGCCACCTCAATGATATGGCGGTGGCCATTCGGAAACTTCAGATGGAACGCGCAATCGACCGGGCCATGGTGATAGATTGTGATGTGCACCAGGGAAACGGCACAGCTGCCATTTTTGAGAAAGACGACTCGGTCTTCACCTTCAGTATTCATCAGGAAGACCTTTATCCTAATCCAAAGGCTATAGGAGACTACGACATCAGCCTTTACAGCAACCTTAAGGTGGACGACGACAAGTATTTAGTGGAACTCAAGGTTCTTCCGGACTTAATCAAGAGGCATCGTCCCCATCTCATTATCTACCTGGCCGGAGCTGATCCATTTGTTGAGGATCGGTTAGGCGAGTTTTTTCTTACCAAGGAAGGCCTCATGGCACGTGATGCTTATATCCTAATGCTATGTAATGAACTGAAGGTCCCAACGGCGATTGTTTTAGGTGGAGGATATGCCAGAAATACTGAGGATACAGTAGAGATTCACCTGAACACCATTCGCGTGGTTACTCAGTTAATGAAAGGGGAAATACGGCTGGAGACTCCATACAATGAAGACCTGTCATGAGAATGGTGTGTTTGGTCCCAGAGATGTGATTATATGTTATATTCAACCCTGTTGGCTTATGGGAGGCGATGCGAAATGAGAAATGATGAAATGTTGAAATACTTAAATGATTCCCCCGTCTTGCCTGACCTCCCGTCTCGCTCGTCTCGCAGGCTCACGCAGTGAGCTCTCTCGCCCCTGCCGAAAAACGCTGTTTTTGCCCCTAAAAAGAGC
>CAMYLW010000578.1 GCA_947259475.1 Thermodesulfobacteriota bacterium | reverse complement strand
TCATGGCCTGTTATCTATGAATCTAATTCCTCGGGTTTAAATCTGGAGATTCGCCTCCACCACTACTCTTCTATAAAAGATGTTCATTCACATTGTCAATACTCTTTTCACTGCAAAAACCTCCGATGCCTGGCAAGGTCAAGAAAACCGAACCTGAGGGTTTACCCAAAGCGGCTCTTTGGGAATACTATCGTCTGCGCTCGTATGGTGCCGAAATATGACCGTGGTGGTGCACATGCGCGGCTTGCTCGTTGAGCCGCAATGGCCATGCTAGTAATTCAAGGAAACGGAGTCAAGGAAATTTCATCACCCTGTTCTTGCCCTGGCCTTCCTCCTTTTCACTCGCTCATCTACCCTGTCCAGGCCGTTTGCTCAAATTATTTCATCTCGTAAAAGTTCACCCACAAGACAGCGCCGATCTCCACATCTTTACCCTCCATCTGGCGATTATCAGTGCTGAGCGCAGCGAAACCCCACCATCCGGCCTTGGGCACCGCATAGGTAAATATCCCAGAGGAGTCAGCTTTGATAGTCTGGGTTACCATGTAATCCGTAGGAGCCGAATAGCTTCCACCTAGGTTGAAGTACTCCACCTCCACCTCAGCATGAGGCACCGGCTTGTCGTTTACCATAACCACACCTTGAAAGACATTTCCGGCATAGAGACCAAAGGGTCTGCTCAAGGGCACAATTTCGGTTTTTAGACCAATGGGTTCACTCCAGCCCTCATCTTCCCCGTACGCTGCTACCACGGTCTTGGTATAATGGACAATGTAGCTATCTTCCGCCGGTTCCCAGTAAGGCTGTGGCTCCAGGTAAAACACGTAGAGGCCTGGACGCTTGATCCGATAGTTTGTCTTCCAAGTGGTATACCCGTTGATCTTTTGGGAAATCAGCGTGTGCTGCAGATCCGTATTCACGCCGTCGGCAACCACCCCAAACTTCGCCGGCCTTGCCAGCTCCATACCCACATTCTCGAACGGATGCCAAAACATGAGTTGTAAAGAGACGTTGTTGCCTTCACCTTTCATCACCATCTCATCCGAGGGAATAATCATGCCGAAATGTGCCGCGGCAGCTCCCCAGGCTAGCAAAACCACACAGATGACGACAACAAGTTCCCTACTCCCTCTCAACCTCATTTCTTCCTCCTCAACTCATGGCCTGTTATCTATGAATCTAATTCCTCGGGTTTAAATCTGGAGATTCGCCTCCACCACTACTCTTCTATAAAAGATGTTCATTCACATTGTCAAGACTCAATGGCTATTGCCTTTCCTTAATCTACGAAGCTTCTCAAGCGCTCACCCCGAGAACTGTGTCGCAGCTTGCGAATAGCCTTTTTCTCAATCTGTCTTATGCGTTCTTTGGAGACACTGAAACGTTCACCTATGGTCTTCAAGGTCTCGGTGGGCCTGCCATCAATGCCAAATCTGGACTTGAGGATAGTTTCTTCTCGGCTTGAAAGAGTACTCAGGACCTCAGCAGTGATCTCTGTTAACTCCTGCTTACTCACATCCTCGAGCGGTGAGACCGCTCGATCATCCGCAATGAAATCACCCAAACGCTGCTCCTCACTTCCCAGGGGAGCTTCCAGGGAAATAGGACGGGTGGACAGTTGGATAATCATCATCACTTTGTCTATACCCAAGCCGCTGTGCTCGGCAATTTCCAGAGGGGTGGGTTCCCGGCCGAGTTCTTTCACCAGTTCGTAGAAAATCTTGAAAAAGTGACTCTTCATCTCAATGAAATGCACAGGCAGTCGAATAGTGCGAGTCTTATCGTAGATCCCGCGAATAATGGACTGACGTACCCACCAGGTGGCATAGGTACTGAAACGGTTCCCTCTGGTATAGTCGTAACGGGCAACCGCCTTGAGCAGACCCATGTTTCCCTCCTGAATGAGATCGAGAAAACTCAAACCTCTGCCCCTATGCCGCTTGGCAATGCTCAACACCAAGCGCAAGTTGCCCTCAACCATCTCATTTTTAGCGTCATCCATTCTTCTTGCAATTTCAAGAGCTTCTTCTGATAATTGGCGCTGATCTTCAGTAGCATCCTCCTCAGCCGCAGCCTCCTTAAGAGCCGCCAAAGCATACTCAGCCATCTTCTCCCGTAGTCCGGGGTAATTTATTGACTCTTTTTGCCACTTGCGTAGCTGTTGACGCAGACCATCAAAGTGGGAACCACTGGTACGCTCACCCCACATCAGAGCTACCAACGTCTTTTGTCCCTTCTTGATGGTTTTAGCCAACTCACCAACTCAATCTCGCGTTCTGGTGTGAGCAAAGGAAAATGAGAGATCTCCTGGAGGTAGCAGCTGATTAGATCGCCTTGGAACATATCTTCTGCACTACCCTTTACATCAACTATCTTTGCCACTGAACCATCTTTGGCACGAGCCGTTTGGCTGCTAGCTCCTCGTGGGACACAGCCCTTTTTTTCACCACGCCCGGTTGTACTGCCTTCCTCATCCGGCTCTGCTCTCAGAAAATCCTCCTCACTGCAGACTAAATCTTCAAGACATTCTGCCCCCTTTAGTTTGGTCGAGAGCAATTCATCGAGGCTATCTACCTGGCGCTTGCAAACATCTTCGCACTCTTCCTCGGCCCTGGATCGTTTACTAATGCACAAAGCCATAATGCAAATCTCCCTGGCAATCACCAGCCGGGGCTGGTAGCTATGGTTAGAATCAAATAGAAGATTTTTGCTTATTAAAAATATCTACCTAACCGGTAGGAAAAGTAAGCATTATCTTTCCTTCTGTCAAGGAAAATAAATCACAAACTCTAGCCCGGATATTTCATGAATTGCCTGCTGCGACCACGAAACTGGGAACCCGCTTGCGGGACTGAGCGGAGCGCAGCGAGCGCGAATAATATGACCGTCCTTCTTTACGAGCCAGAAGCCTGGCGTCCTCGGGTATC
>CAMYLW010000577.1 GCA_947259475.1 Thermodesulfobacteriota bacterium | reverse complement strand
ATTTTCATGGCAACCTGAGAGACCACTCCTATCTGGGCAACGGCATCTTGGGACAAAACCTAAATTATGGACTCCTGCAGAACATAAGAGAGAGATTGCAGGAGAGGGAGCAGTGAACGGAAATGCCAGAAACGGTTATGCTTCGGCTGTTAACCGTTCCCTACCTTGATTCACCGCAGAGAGCGCGGTGAGCGATTATCTCTCAAGGACTTTTCAGGTGATAGGTAACCCTTCAAAATTAGAAGTCTGTGTCATTGGCTCGGGCACTGGCATTCCAAACCCACGGCGCCGACCGCCTGCTCTGGCGGTGAGAATGGGCGGTCACCTAATGCTCTTCGACTGTGGGGCAGGTACCATGTGGGGTCTGGCAGAAGTCGGATTGGATTTTCGTGATCTGGACTGGCTTTGGTTCACCCATTTTCATCCGGATCACACGAGTGATCTGGTGCCGCTGCTTTTTGCGGCAAGGTCACCTCTTTATGGGCGGAAAAAACCTTTGGTCATTGGCGGAGCCACAGGTCTGCAGGATTTCTACCAGCGGTTGCATGGAGTCTACGGTCAGTGGATCGAACTGGACCCGGCTCTGCTCACTTTTGAGGAAATTGACCCGGCAGCTGCCACCGAAACAGAGCTACCTTTCGGCAGGCTGATTTCCTTGGCAATGGCACATACCAAGGAGAGCCTGGGCTATCGTCTGGAAAGCAAAGATGGCCTAGTCCTGGCCTATTCAGGTGATACGGAATACTGCCGAAATGTTGTGACCCTGGCCAGAGAAGCCGATCTTTTCTTTTGTGAGTGCTCTTTCCCGGATCATCTCGAGACAACCGGGCACCTGTCGCCGGCAGGGGCCGGAAGAGTGGCCCGGGAGGCCGGTTGCAAGCGTCTGGTGCTCACCCACCTCTACCCGGCCTGTGATGAGACTGATGTGGTGGCCGCCTGCCGCAAGGAATACTCGGGGGAAATAATAGTGGCCGAAGACCACATGTGGTTTAGGCTGTAGGTTGTGGAGCGTTGGAGCGTTGGAGTGCTGGAGTGAGGCGGCGCTTCGCTTGGACTCCCCACCCTGCGGGCGGGTCCCCAGTTTCAAAATTCCAAACCTGTTTTGGTCATTTGATATTGGAATTTGAGATTTGTTTGTAATTTGGTGCTTGGAGTTTGGGATTTCATAGACTACATCACTTCAGCACTCCAAGTCGTGCGTATGAAGAGTTGAAAACCTGTAATGATCACTGTGGAGTGTATTTCTCATGTCTGACCCATCCAGCACTTACACCCTTACTCCCCAAGAATTGGCGACTGCTAAAAGTACGCTGGAAACGCTCCAAGAACGTGTGATTATCAAGGTGAATCTGACCAGAAATTCTCTGTCCGAACAATTTCGCACATTCATCGATGAGTTGGCTTCTGTAAGTGAGCAGCTGCAGCCGATATACCTGACCTATAGCGAAGATGGCCCCCCTACCATTGAAATTCAAACAAACCTTCGCTACATGGCTCTCCCCAATGGCAGGGAGATGGCCCCCTTTTTACAGAGTTTGCTTTCTCGCTCTCAAAGGGACGTTTCACTTGCCCCAAGGAGCCTCTCAGCCCTGGAAACTTTTATCACGCCCACCAGGTTTGAGGTGATGATGAGCCCGGCATGCCCTCACTGTCCCACTGTTGTGGGGTTGGTGAATCAGTTGGCTCTCGCCAGCACTTACTTGGAAGCGACGATAATAGATGTCACTCTCTTTGCCGATTATGGACAGAAATATGGTATTCGAGCGGTGCCTACGGTGGTCATTGACGGACAGGACCAGCTGGTTGACAATATAAGCGAAGATCTTTTGGTGGACAGGCTTGCGAACAGCGATCCATCATCATTTCACCCGGACAGTTTTAAAAAGATTATCAAAGAAGGAGATGCTGAAAGGCTTGCTGGTATGATGGTTGCAGACGGTGATCTATATTCCGGATCATTGGAATTGTTGGCCGATCCTGATTGGTCGGTGCGAATGGGCATGATGGTTGTTCTAGAGGGTGTGGCTGAGCGCAGCCCTGATTTGGTGCAGCGCGCTTATCCCTACATTCTGGATCTCCTAGAGCATGAAGACGACAACCAACGTGGGGATACTGCCTACTTGCTCGGACTCATTGGCGATGCCAGCGTAATGGACCGCTTGGAAGTGTTGCTGAACGATGCCAATCCACAGGTGGCTGCAGTGGCTCTTGAGGCAGTTCAGCAGATCAAAGAGCGAGAAACACTGGTTAAATCGGACTAACAGGGAGAGCTTCATTTGGTAAACCACAAAGGACACAAAGGTGCAAATACAGTATGTTGGTGATGGACCGATAACCTTTGGTTGATTTTTTTTTGCGTTTTTTGGGAGTAGTTGCAAGAGTAGAGGTCAAATTTTTATTCTTGACATTTAAAACTACTCACGC
>CAMYLW010000576.1 GCA_947259475.1 Thermodesulfobacteriota bacterium | reverse complement strand
ACTCGTACCCACGCTGAGCTGGATCTGGAGCGCCAGGCAGATGTGGAAGGTTTTTTTAAAAAGGAAAAGCCCGAGTATGTTTTCCTTGCCGCAGCAAAGGTAGGCGGAATTTGGGCCAACAATACATACCCGGCGGAGTTCATTTACAATAATCTGGTTATCCAAACCAACGTCATTCACTCTGCTTGGAAACTCGGAGCGAAACGTCTTCTCTTCCTCGGGTCGTCCTGTATTTATCCCAGGGAATGCCCCCAACCGATGAGAGAGGAATACTTCCTTAGCGGCCCGCTGGAAGTTACGAACGAACCTTACGCTGTGGCAAAAATAGCGGGAGTCGAGATGTGCCAATCGTATAACAGGCAGTATGGCACTCATTTCCTTTCGGTCATGCCCACCAATCTATACGGTCCCAACGACAATTTCGATCTGGAAACCAGCCACGTGCTAGCGGCTCTCATCCGAAAATTCCACCTGGCCAAGCTCGCAGTTCAAGGAGACTGGGAGAGCATCCAAAAAGATGAGGCCCATTACGGCCCCATTCCTGACGACGTCCTCACGAGCCTTGCATCCATCTCTGAACTTCACGGCCACGATTCTTCAGTGCCGAGTCAGGCAAAACCTGCGGTTGTGATCTGGGGCAGTGGCCGGCCTCACCGCGAGTTTCTCCACGTTGACGACCTTGCCGACGGGTGCATCTTCCTTATGTCACAGGAGGAAAAGAAGCTCCGCTCACTGCTTACCGCTGACCGCTTACCTTTAATTAACATTGGTTGGCGAAAGGACATTTCCATTGAAGAATTGGCCATTCTCATCAAGAAAACTGTAGGTTTCGATGGTGACATCGTCTTCGACACCACCAAGCCTGACGGAACCCCGCAAAAACTGCTGGACGTAGCTCGAATGGCTGAACTTGGATGGAAAGCTAAGATCACCCTCAAGGATGGGATAAGTCAAGTCTACAGGTGGTATTTGGGAAATGTCACTGATTCGTAGAAATTGCCAATTCTCTAATTTTCTAATTCTCTAATTTTCTAATTGACGATTTGACCAATTAACTAATCTGAACGATCCAGATCGTTGCTGACTACCAACAGACGTCCCATGGCGGTGCCTGCCAAAATGACGAAAAGAAGGAGAACGCTCCCACTGACAGCAAAGCTGTAACCATATCCCAGGGCGCCGTTGAGGAATCCGGAGCCTAAATTGCCAGTGAATATCCCACAGGTGCGAGTGGCGACAACAACTGCAGAGTTGCCGCCCATTCTGGCCTCAGGAAAAAAAGCCGCAGTCATCACTCCTATTGACAGAATCATCATGACATCCCCTACCGTGTGAAGGAGTCGCACTATTACCATAAAGGGAAGAGAAGTGACCACGGAGGTAAGAATTTGAAAGGTCCCAGAAATAGCCAATCCGCAAAGCAAAAGAGCTCGAAGGCTCTGACTGGTATCAAAGCGATGGCCGGCAAAGGGTGCGAGAAAAGCCATCCAGATACCGACCATGAAATATACCAGACCTATGTTGGTAAAGGAAAAATCAAGGCTCTCTTTCATGAGTAGAGTTAGAGTAGTTTGCTCTACACCAAAATGAGTCGGATACACAAATACGAGGAAAAGGAAAAGAAGAATCCGACCCTGGCCAAGATCACGCTTATAACCGCCCAAATCGAAACGGATAGTTTCAGTATCAGGCAACTTCAGAACAAGGGTCACGGCAATTAACCCACCAGCGAGTACCCCCCAAAGCAATGCTCCAAAGCCTCCTTCGCGGATCAGTATGCCGCCAATAGCAGGTCCGATCCCTAAACCGAGATACATTCCGGACTGGTAGAAGGCGATCTTCTTGCCAACCTGGTTCTTGTCAATAACTTTCAGTAGCAGAGCATACAGAACGATAAAAAAGGAAGAACCTGCTATGCCTCCCAGTGGAGCAACCAAAAGAAACTGCCAGTATGTCTTGGCCGTAAGAATCTGCCAGGCAAAGAATATGAATATACAACTACCCAACAGCACTAACCGCCGTGGTGAAAAAAGGTCAGAGAGGACACCCAGAGGAAGCATTAAAGCCAGGGCAGATATGGACATGAGCCCAAATACTGTTCCTATTTGTCCGTCGCTAAGACCCTGAGCTTTCATGTATACGGGGAGAAAAAAATTGAGCATCAAGTTCGCACTACTGAAGGAAAAAATACATAAAACGAAAAGGATAAGAGTGGAGTGTTGTTGGGCTCCATTCTTGATAGCAGAAGCAGACTGTTGGGCGTTTACCTGCATGGATTCTTAACCCCATCAGATTTAGGAAGTGTCTTCATATCATGCGCGTCTGTTAAGTGCAACTTTTCAACGTAAATGTCGTTAATTCGAGAATTAGTTGATTGGAGAATTGGGGAATTGGCGAAATATTACA
>CAMYLW010000575.1:837-2250 GCA_947259475.1 Thermodesulfobacteriota bacterium | reverse complement strand
CAACATTTCAGGTAAATGGCTCATCAATCATCTCCCCACAATAAGTAAATCATTGCCCGCGTGTCAAGGCAGGAAAAGTAGCAGTTTGGAGACCACGACGGGGCCAATATTTGAAATGCTTTTCCCTTGACAAAGGTAGAGGAAATCGGTAGAAAGAGACAAACTCATCTTGTGAAAAAAAGCTTAATTTGGCGCGATCTGGGCTCCGTTCCCTTTGTAAGTCACGCAGGACGGAAATTGTGATCTCGCCTAAATGTCTCACCCCTCATTCCTTAAACCAACACATCACAATACCGAGGCGTTCCATGACCGGAGAAGACAGGCAAAAGAGTTCGGGTCTACTGGGTTGGGTCCTTTTTGTAGCTGGCTTGACTGGTGGCCTGTTTGTTGGTTGGATAGTATTTCCACAAATTCTCTATACCACCAAAACCCAGCCCATCAACTACAACCACGCCATTCACCAGGAGGATGCGGGCATGAGTTGCGAAGATTGTCATTCCTTCCGGGAGGATGGAACTTATGCCGGCAAACCAAGCCTGGCTGCTTGCGTCGAGTGCCATGAAGAACCGCAGGGTGAGACCGAAAGCGAGGCGAGGCTGGTAGCTGAATTCGTGGAGCCGGAAAAAGAAATTCCCTGGATCTCTTATTCCAGGCAACCCGATAACGTCTTCTTCTCTCATGCCGCTCATGTAAAGATGGCCGAAATGGAATGTACGGAATGTCATCGGGATGTAGAACAAGAAACTGAGGCGCCTCCGGTAAAGATCAACCGTCTTACTGGCTACCCCAATGAAATCATGAAAATGTACGTGTGTGAAGATTGCCACGCCCAAGAGGGTGTATCCAACAGCTGTGACCTCTGTCATCATTAGCGAACCCGGAGGTTCTGTGGGCTTTTGAACCCGATGGTAATATTCTGAAGTAGAAATTTTGCCCTATTGTGGAATGATGGAAAGCTGAAAAGATGGAATGTTGGAATTTTGAAACGGTGGAGCTGAAAGCGAAAGAACTGCAGTAATTGGCCTTATTCCTTTGGACCCAATGTTCCATCTTTCCATCTTTCCATTAATCCGATAGCGGAGTGAAGCGAAGCCAACTCGAGGGGAAGGATCTCATGAAATTGGACAGACGAGCCTTCGTTAAATTAATAGCAGGAGGGGCGTTCGGAACGCTATTGTCGCCGTTGCCGTGGAAAATGGCAGATGATACTGCCATCTGGTCCCAGAATTGGTTTTGGCGGCCTTCACCGGAAAGAGGTGGTGCCACCACGGTGAATACCGTTTGTCAGCTCTGCTCCGGAGGTTGCGGCGTCAGGGTTCGGCTCATTGAGAAAAAGCGTGCCATCATCATTGATGGCAACCCCACCCATCCGATTAACCAGGGGGGGATATGCCCCTTGGGCGCTGCTGGGCT
>CAMYLW010000575.1:0-818 GCA_947259475.1 Thermodesulfobacteriota bacterium | reverse complement strand
CCAGAGGGTTGGTCTGTGTCAGCGGTAAACGTGAGGGCACCGTCCCGGAACTCTTTGCCCGGTTTCTCCAAGCCTACGGTTCACCGAACTACCTGACGATGCCCGCGGTGGAAGATGCAGAATCGCTGGGAATGTTTGTCAGTCAGGGAAACACCGGCCCCGTGGCCTATGACCTGGAAAATGCCAAAATGGTTATCAGCTTTGGCAGCAGCTACATTGAAGGCTGGGGTGCCCCCAACCGAATGATGATGGCCTTCGAGGGGTGGCGCAGCAAGAACAATGGCGGCACCACCCGGGTCGTTCAGGTGGAGACCAGAGGATCACTGAGCGCTTCCAAGGCGGATGAATGGGTTGCGGTTGCACCAGGTACAGAACCGGCGCTTGCCTTGGGCATTGCCCAAGTGATCGTCAGTGAAGGCCGATACAATAAAGGTTTTGTTAATCAGCATACCTCAGGCTTCCAAGAGTTCAGAACACTACTCAAGAGGAGCTACACTCCCGACAAGGTGGCTGCGATCACCGAGGTGGCAAAGGATAAGATCATTGCTTATGTTTAATCGCTAGCTTTTGAGGCAGCTTTAGACTATTGATAATTTAGTTTTGAGTGTTTTTATATGATCGATGAAAGCGGCTTTAGCATACACCGGCCCGGTTGATAAAAACATGCTTCTTATAGGGAACCGATAACCGACTGCCAACATTGCCTTTAAAAAAGCTTCTTCAAAATCATCTCCCAGGCAGGCAACTTCGCCTGTCGAAGCCATTTCAACTCCCAGTGTGGGATCTGCATCATCCAGGCGCATAAAAGAAAATTGAGG
>CAMYLW010000574.1 GCA_947259475.1 Thermodesulfobacteriota bacterium | reverse complement strand
GACTTTCGCTCAATTCAGGAAATGGACAAACCTACCCTCATCATTGGTACCGACCACGGCGGATTCGAACTCAAGGAAGCTGTCGTGTCTCATCTCAAGGCAAACGACTACGAAGTAGATGCCCGTTGAGCCGCCGCAATCTCTTTTTGCAGTTGGCGGATTTTTTCGTTGTTAGGGGCTACAGTCATTGCCTGCTCGCAAAGGACCTTGGCTTCTTCCAGCTCGCGGTATCGGTAAAGTAGCTCCACCAGTCTCTGGACAAACAGCATATTGTTCGGCTCCAGTTCAATGCTGCGACGTGAGAGAGAAATGGCTATCTCCTGATTCAACTCTGCACGTCCATACAGAACAGCCAGTCCGCTCAGAGCCTCGGCATCCTTCCAGTTAATTTTTAGAGCCCTTTTGAAAGCGTTCATAGCCTCATCATCGCTACCCTGCTCCAGGAAATATTCACCATACAAGCGCCAGGCTTTAGCCCAACTAGGCTTCAGCTCTACGGTGCGTTTGAGGTGGACTATAGCCTCCTCCAGCCGATCTTGCTTTTTACACAGCTCGGCCAGCTGAAAGTAGGCAGCAGCATTGTCGGGCTCGAGTTCTGCAGCCCGGCTGAAAGCGCTCTCAGCCTCATCGGCTCGTTCAAGGTTCAGCAGTCCACAGCCCAAATTGTATTGAGCCATGAAGTCGTTGGGTTCCAGCTCCGTCACCCGCGAAAACTCGGCCACTGCCTCTTTCAATTTGCCCATCTGGGCGTAGCAAACACCGAGGCTGTTGCCGACGTTTACGTTATCGGAATCTATAGTCAAAGCCCTTTTGAACTCTTGCACCGCCTCTTCCACCCGACCCCTTTCATAGAGTCTGTCCCCGCTGATGTTCAAGCTGACCGCGTCAAATAGGGTCTGGGTGTTGGGCCCGAAGAAACCCGTATGGACCAGCGCCTTGCGAGCGTTGTCCAGTATGTCTCGTTTGGCAAAACCCGGACAGGGATGGACACTGATACCGATCTGCACCGTGGTGCTCAACTCCGATTTTACCAGCTCACGAATGGAACTGCCCCGCTCTTCACCTGCATGAACATCTACTCCTGGCAGATATATTCCGATTCGATCAGGACCCACCCAATCCAAGACGGAGTCTACCTGACAGTCGCTTTTGCTCATTTCCAGAACACGTTTGGCCCTGACCGCGGCACCTTTGGAGCCATGCTGTCGTTGCCAAATCTTCCAATCATCCAGTTTTACCAACAGAAGAGCACCGGACTCATCACTGGCGAACATGGGTGTCAGCCGTTGTTCAAACGCTGACTCCCGGCTGACCAATCCTCGTTCACGCAGGGTCTGATAGCTCAGTATCTTCTCATCTGTCAGCCGTTGTTCGAAGGCTGACTCCCGGCTGACCAATCCTCGTTCACGCAGGGTATGATAGCTCAGTATCTTCTCATCTTCGTATTTCTTTGCCACGTCCGCCGCCAAGCTTGCCCTTCGAATTACCTCCTCGGCCGCGATCAATCTGTCACCGAGATCGCTCTTTTCCCAGGGAAGCGAGGGCCCATCGTCGTAGAAGTCTTCCGGAAAACTTGCCATACCTGCAGCCAGACTCCATTCTTCGCCTCCACTTTCCACCTTCCCCTGGCCACCACTCAAGGTGCTGTACAAGCTTTCAGCCCAGAGCTTGGCATCAGCGATATTCGCCTGCGGCCAGAAGATTCCCACATAGCCACCTCCCAGGTGTGCTGCCAGGGCCTCGGTTGGCAGGGCCTCCACCACTTGAAGCCCCAACTGCCTCCACACCGGGCCGGCTCCAGCCCAGGGCTCCGGAGCTGGCGTAGCCACAAAACAAATGAAGGCAAAATGCGCGGCCCTGGGCCCATTGCCAAGCAAGCGCCGCGGCAGCAAACTGCCTTCGTTCTCCGCCACGTCTATGGCAATGCCTATCTCTTTTATTAAAGCTTCCCGCCGCCACAGGTGTGTGTCTGCATCTCTCCACCTCTGCTTTTCCCATTGCAGTTTGTCGACGCAGAGGCGAACGATTCGTTCCAGAAAAGCCAGGTTTTCGAAATTTTCGTACTTATCGTCAACATCTTCAGCAAAAAGAACTCCCACCACTTTATCGGCACCAAGCAGAGGAAGCAGTAACCAGCCCAGCTTCTTGTCATAGGCAGGTCGGCGGCTCAGAACCACCTCGTTTATCACTTTCAATAGAGCCTTGGGCGAGTGGTTCTGGCTGATGAGTCCGTAGTCGGGAAAAGGAGGAAGGATTGTAAGCTCCCGACAGCCCAACAAATCAATCAATTCCTGTTGGAAAACCCGTTGTTGGGTCACTGCATCTGCTGGCGTCAACTCGATGGAGTAGAGTCCCATGGTACTCCTCAAAGCATAATTGTCAGGATTTCATTTCTCAATGTCGACCAAGGAAAGGGGTTATCAAGGACAACTTTGCGGGCTGGAACCTGTCAAATTGAAACGTAATTTAGGAATTTAGGGATTCGGGAATTCAGGAATTAAATGGCATCATGTCGCAATCGTTCAATTCTTTAATTCCTCAATTCCTTAATTTCTCAATTGTGTTTCAATTTTCTTCGTCCAGCTGACTGGCGAATCGG
>CAMYLW010000573.1:1608-2808 GCA_947259475.1 Thermodesulfobacteriota bacterium | reverse complement strand
CTGCAGGACCATCCCCATGCCGTAATAGCCCATCGCTTTAGTTTCATCCTGCCCAAGCCACTCCTGAAATTTGACTCTAGCCTCCTTTGGAATTTCATAAGAGCCGTACAACTTGGCCTGCATCAGCAGAAAGCTTTCGTGGTCTTTAATCCTTACTCTGGCAGGCTTGGGGCGTGTTTGTACGGTGGTGGAGAGATAGGCGACACGCTCTGGCACCGCCGGGTGGGTGAGAAGGTAGGTGGGGACGTGCCCCCCCATTTTCCAACTATCCTGACCCATCTTGCGCATGATTCTTACAAAATCTTTACCCTCATAGCCGGTGTCTTCCAGGTAGCGAAGTCCCCTGCGGTCCGCTTCCTCTTCGTCCTGGCGACTGGAATTCAGCATTGCCTGGGTGGCGCCGGCCTGACTGCCGGCCATAACTGCTGCACCCGCCTCGCCGCCCATAAATATCCCCGCTAGAAGACCACCAATAGCGGCAAGATTCAATTTTTTAGCCCTGGCTATACGCTGGGCGATATGGCGGGACTGGACATGGGCGATCTCGTGAGACAGGATCGCTGCCAATTCTCCTTCATCGTCCATGATCTCAATAAGCCCGCGGTTCAGGAACACGTAACCACCCGGACCCGCAAAGGCGTTCAGGTCGCCACTATTCACCACGTAGAAACGAAAGGGGAAATTGTGACTCTGAAGATGGTTCACAACATCGCGACCAATTTTATTAATTAAACCAACCACTTCCGGATCCTGAATAATCGGGAGTTGCGCCAGCACAGCTACCAGAAACTGCTGCCCCAACTTCCTCTCTTCCTCAATGGAGAGGGCCTGCACCCATGTGGACATGGGCCCCAGCAAAACCAGGAGTGCTGCCAGAAAAATAAGTGATCTCAATGGCCTTCTGAATATCATAAAAAAATCTCTCTTGCCGTTGCGAGCTCGATCCCTCAAGTTCTCCATCTCAAATAGATGGATTTTTTAATCTGGACCTCCCGTCTCTGAGAACTCTATTTGCTGGGCCTCCCACCAAAGCCCTTCCAGATCGTAAAAACCTCTCATGGGCTCGTAGAAAATGTGAACTACCACATCACTTAAATCCAGCAGCACCCAATGACCTTCGGGCAATCCTTCTTTTCCCAATGGTTTAACCCGACGCTGCCCCAGGGCTGCTTCGATATGCTCGGCTATGCCCTGGACGTG
>CAMYLW010000573.1:0-1430 GCA_947259475.1 Thermodesulfobacteriota bacterium | reverse complement strand
ATTCTTCCACCTTCTCTGGAAGCAAATAGCGCACCGAGCACCCTTGGGCCAGAAGCCTTCTGATACTGGATGATGAAATATCCAGCAAAATCATCTCACGATAATAGACAGTGTGCTTCCTGGGGTGAACATATCCTTGCACTTGCGAATCATAAGAATAACCAGCCGAGACCCTAGTTTGAAGCATGTCATGCAGAGACTCTGGGGAAAAGCCTGGCCTGGCCACAACAACAAAGTGACAAAGGGAAAAAAGATCCAGATAACTTTTCCAGGTCGGCAGTTCCAAAAATGCGTCCAATCCCAACACGAAGTAAAGATCCTCACCCTCACCGTGCTGACTGGATAGTTGAGCTAGCGTTTCCACAGAGTATGATTTACCAGTCCGTTGGTGTTCCAGGTCAGATAAGGTAAATAGCGGATTATCAGCCACCGCCAACTCTAACATTTTGAAACGATGTTTGAAAGATACCAGCCCCATCTCACTTTTATGCGGCGGCTTAGCTGCTGGCATGAAAATAACCTGCGCCAGTTGCAACGATTCGGCCACCTCTTCAGCTGCCCGTAAGTGCCCCAGATGAACTGGGTTAAAGGTACCTCCCATGATGCCAATAGCCAAATGAGATCTCCTCTTTTGGGCGTGTAGCCGCAGGATCGAATTTGACCTATTGTGCCATCTCAAGGATGGAAAGAGAAATACGAAATTCGAATATCGAAATCCGAAACAATATCAAATTTTCAAAATTAAAATGACCAAAACTTTAAATTCACAGTCTCGGTTAGCACTGTTTGGAACATTTGAACATTTGAATTTCGGATTTGTTTCGTGCTTCGGATTTCGGATTTTAGATCAAATGCCTAGCCTGATGTCTCTTCAGCATTTAATTCGATCGCATCACTGAGAACGAAGTTATCGCGATGAATCACCTCATCTGAATGCTTGTAACCTAGAATCTCCTCAATTTTGTTGCTGCGAACACCTTTTATCTTTTCGATTTCAGTGGCCGAATAGTTAACCAGACCGGTCCCGATTACTTCATCCTCATTGCTCAAACAGCGCACCGGTGCTCCTACTTCAAATTTTCCTTTGACCTCCACGATGCCAGTGGACAGCAGACTTTTGCCCCGCGACCTCACCGCCTCAGTGGCTCCACCGTCCAGAATGATATCACCTTGCGGTTTCACGGTATGAGCAATCCACTGCTTTTTGCCGGACAGCCGCCGCTCGGTAGGGAGGAAAAGGGTGCCCACCTCTTCACCGTCGAAAATCTGTTTGATAATATAGCGATTTCTACCGTTGCCGATGATCATCGGCACTCCAGCAGTGGTAACTTTTTTAGCCGCCAGCACCTTGCTGGTCATGCCTCCAGTGCCAAGGTCCCCTGGCCGGCCACTGGCAAAACCCTCCACCTCCCGATCGATGCGGTGAACAT
>CAMYLW010000572.1 GCA_947259475.1 Thermodesulfobacteriota bacterium | reverse complement strand
TGAAGCTCGCCCGGCTCTACGAACTGTGCTTGCCCAACTGGACCTCACTTTGGCTTACAGTTGCATGGAGCACACCGAGCTTCTCTTGATGTTTGAGGAGTCCTATCAGTTTAACTCCCAGATTGCGTTCCGGCCAACTGGGTGAGGTTAATAGAGACGCGGCTCGATGACGGTAGTAGTCCAAATCGTCAGCACTCCCTATCACTTTCTGGGGATCATACTCATCTTGTTCCTCTTGCCAAGCACCCCTGAGTTCCACCAATAACTGATTATCGTTTAAGAGCGGCTTGGGATCCTTTTGGGAACTATGGTTAATCGAGCTGTTGGCAAGCGAATTTCCTTGAATCTCTGAGGCGATACGCTCTGCAGCGTGGTGGTTCATGAAAGCACCAGAGCTCTTGCCCATCTTCTCCAATCGATCCGGTGCGTCGAGCAGGGAAATAATCTTCATTGCCAGCCTCCGCCCCTCAACTTCCTCCAAGAGCGTCCCCTCTTCCATGACAGTGTCTTCGAAAATCACTTCCGCTCCACCCGCACGTTTCATGGCGCGAGCATTCATCACCTGATGGTTACCGGGCAAATTGGCTTTGGGAATAATGAGGGCCGGGCGTAATAGAAAGAGTCTATTTGCTCTCTCTCTTGCTCGTCGTATTGGCTCTGCAATCGTTGTGCCGTGTCCTCCCAGGCATGGTATTCCTCTGTGTTCATCAACCCCACACCATGGATGACAAAAACGTCATTCCACCGGGGCAGGAGGTAGCCAAGAGCATCCACCAAGGCCCGATTAATGGTTCGGGCCCCTTGGGAACCACCAAAGGCAAAAACTATCTGTCTGCCGGCAGGTATCTCAAATGACAGGGGCTTTCCCCTCCCCGAGCTTAACATACTAGTAATGGAATGCCGCACCGGATAGCCTACCACCGTGCCATTTTCAGGAAAAAAACTATTGGTTTCCGGAAAGGTGAGCAGAACTCTGTCGGCCCGGCGACCAATCAGTTGGTTAAGTTTCCCAGGTACGCTGTTCTGCTCGTGGATAAAAACCCGGGCCCGACTCATACCGAGGACTCGCATCAGAGTGTTGGCGAAGATAACTGGGGCGCTCACATACCCTCCTGTACCGACGATCGTCCCGGGGCGAAAAGTTGCAATATGGTAGAAGGACTGCAAAGTCCCCAATGATAAGGCAAGAACAAAGCGCACCAGGGCCAGGCTCGGGTGAAAACCAGGAAAGCCGTAGGCTGACACATATCGCATGGGATAACCGGCACGAGTAACGATAACTGATTCGGCCTTGCCTCTGAGACCGACATATAGAAATTGTACGTTCGGATTCTTCTGTTTCATGGCCTCAGCAATGGCAAGCGCTGGGTTCACGTGGCCACCGGTGCCGCCTCCAGTCAAGATGACTCGCTCTGCGGCGGCGGCTCCCCTGCCTCGAAATCGGCCCCAATATCCCAGGGTGAGAAGAAACACAAATATACCTGCAGTCACGGCAATCCCGAGGGCAACAACCTCACCCCAGTGGAATATCACCTGAGGTAGGGATGCCAACAAAGGATTTGCACTGAGTGGCGGAAACAGAAACCAAGCCGTCGAGCCCCCCGCTCCACTGGCAATGGTGGTGAACAGCAATGTATCTCCCAGATCCTGCCAGCCAATCCCCTTTTGTCCCAAACTCCGTAGCTCAAAATTGAAGGCAGCGAACAGAAGCGCACCGTTGAGACTAAAGGCTATGGAAGAAGCCAGCGCCAGCCCCCCATGTTTAAGCTCTGTTCGTACCAAGAGAATACTCAGCCCGACGTTTACCAAAGCACAACCGAGGGAGGTGTAAAGGGGAATTTGGTTTTTGGCCAGGGCCGGGTAAACGCGGCTATAAAGATTCCAAAATCCCATGCCCAAGAGGCCCAATGAGTAATAGGCAAAGGCAAAAGCCGTAAGATTTACTGCTGATCTGTCAAAAGCACCGCGCTGAAAAGCCACGGAAGTGATGGCCCCTGCCAGCAGCAGTACGAACACGGTAAGGGGAAGCATGCAGACTATATTGTAGCGAA
>CAMYLW010000571.1 GCA_947259475.1 Thermodesulfobacteriota bacterium | reverse complement strand
GAGACGAGACTTTCAGCAAGCAACGGGCAGCTGGCAGGGAAATGACATCCTGTATAAGGAATCTATTGCTGCATGCTGCGAGCTGTCAGCTGCTAGCTGGATTCTGACACCTGACACCCGACACCTGAAACCTCCACAAAGGCCATGAAAGACTACTACAAGATTCTCGAGGTCGACCAAGACGCTTCTGAAGAGCAAATCAGGAAAGCCTATCGCCGGCTTGCCTTCAAGTACCACCCTGACCGTAACCCTGGCGATCTAAGTGCAGAGGAGCGGTTCAAGGAGATTGCCGAAGCGTATGGGGTTCTGACAGATCCTGTAAAACTTAAAGAGTATGACAAATGGCTGAGAGTGGGACCCCAGGAGAGGGTGGCAGGCCAAGGTTTTCCCTACAGTCAAGAGGAAATTTTCCAGGATCTTTTCAGGGACCCTAGATTCAGACGCGTTTTCCAGGATCTTTTCGGGGAGTTTGAGAGGGCTGGCTTTCGCTTCGACCAGCGTTTTTTCGACAAGGTCTTTTTCGGCGGTCGTGGCGTATTTTTTGGGGGTATTTTCGTTTGGGGACCTTTTGGTTCCGGACGGATGAAAATCGGCAGGCAGCGGTCAAATCTTGAAACCCACCAAACTCAGCAAGTCAAGCCTCCTGGTTTTCTGAAGCAGTTGGGACAAAAGATCGGTCGCCTCTTGTTGGGAGGCCAAAAGGTCCTATCCCACGAGACTCAAGAGGTCACTGTCCGACCGCAGGATCTCACCTATAATCTGGCCCTACCTTCTGAGGAAGCCCAGCGAGGCACGTGGGTGACAATCGCCATTGACCGCGGCCAAGGAAACGAGAGGTTGAAAGTGAGAATACCTCCAGGCACTCGGTCAGGAACTCGCTTGCGACTTACAGGAAAAGGTAGGCACCACCCTCCCGAGAATGGCGACTTATACCTCACTGTCAACGTAGCCTGACCTAGCCCGGATATTTCATGAATAACTTGCTGCGACCACAGATATGGTCGTCCTTCCTGGCGTCCTCAGGTGTCGGCCCCTGCGACGTACCGTTCAGGTACGCCTCGGAACCAACACCTTGTGGTTGCCAGGTGGCACGCCCATCTTCGTGGTCTCGCGACAGCAATTCATGAAATATCCAGTCGGTGAGAATTATTGCCTTGGCGATTTCCAAGGTAGCTCAATGAAAATTGGCACAGGATATGCTTACCTTCTCAGAGATGAACTCCGTATTAGCCCTAATATTTCATAAAGTAAAGTCTACGGCTCGGAGAGCAGAAAGATCATATCCGCTCTCGCAGTCACGCCAGGGCGTGAATTTGTAAAATATGAGGGAGGCAGGGGGGTTAAGGCATGAGTAAGGGTTCAGATATGAGTAACAGGTCCAATGTTGTCCTGATCGCAGAGGATGACGGTGAAATCAGAGAACTCGTTTGTACTGAACTCGAATCCGAAGGATTTCAGGTAGTCAGTGTAACCAATGGTGAGGAAGCGATTAGTAAAACTCGTAGCCTGAAACCTGACGTCATAGTTATGGATTTAATGATGCCGGTGATGAACGGTATCGAAGCCATTAAAGAATTGAAAACCGATCATGCTACCAGCCATATCCCCATAGTGGTGGGGACGGTAGTCGAAGAAAAAGAAGATATTGTAAAAAGCTTTGAGGCCGGAGCAATCGCATACATTACAAAACCCTATTTCATGCCGGAATTGAAGGCAAAAATAAACTCCGTTCTGCAGTCCAAAAAGCTTTATGACAAATTAATTCTGTCGGAAGAGAAGTACCGCTTATTAGTCGAAAATGCGAATGAGGCCATCTTGGTAATCCAGGATGGAATACTTACATTTTTCAATCCTACTGCTTTAGAACTCTTGGATTATCCACAAAGTGAATTGACCTCCAACCCCTTTGTCGAATTCGTCCACGCAGAAGATCGAGAAGAGGTCCTTGAGTACCACGCCAGAATCCTGTCGGCAAGAAGAGCATGTCCAGCGTATTCTTTCCGAATTGCCTCCAGAAACGACAATGTCAAGTGGGTAGAGGCAAAAGGGGTCCTCATTGACTGGGACGGCAAACCCGCAACACTCCATTTTATAGCTGACATAACGGCTCGAAAGCGAACCGAAGAAGAGATGCGCTTTCTCGCTTTTTATGATTGCTTGACTGGATTACCGAATCGCTTGATGTTTAATGAACATATGAACCAAGCGCTTGCTTATGCCAAGCGCACGAAAAGTCAACTGGCAACACTGTTTCTAGATCTTGACTATTTCAAACGGGTTAACGACACCTATGGCCATCACTTAGGCGATATGCTGCTGCGGGCCGTGGGTGAACGTTTGATAAGAATTATCCGCAAGAGTGACATTATTGCTCGTAATGTTGAAGATATTTGCAGCACCAATGTGGCGAGGTTTGGCGGCGACGAATTTGTTCTGTTACTGACGAATATTCAGGATGTTCAGGACGTGTCTAAAGTAGCTCGCCGCATCCTTTACACGATCTCCGATGCTTTTATGTTAGATGGTCACGAACTATCCGTCACCACCAGCATTGGCATCAGTCTGTATCCTGCTGACGGG
>CAMYLW010000570.1 GCA_947259475.1 Thermodesulfobacteriota bacterium | reverse complement strand
GGACAGGTGGTTACGCATGCCGGCAGCTCCCCCCGGGCACGCCTGCGCTCACAAACGTCACATTTGTCTACAACTTTCTCTTCGGGGTGGCGATATCTTGCACCATAAGGACAAGCAGGGATGCAGCTTCCACAACCGATGCATAGCTTCTTGTTTACTTTAATGGTGCCGTCTTTGTCGTTTTTGTAGGTAGCGCTGGTGGGGCAGGCCTGCACACAAGTGGGATTGTCACAATGCATGCAGTTGCCCGGTTGAAAGTGCATGGCAGAAGCATCTCCCTGCAGGCCCTGATTGTAGAAATCTGGATCTTGCAGCTTTATCCAATTCCGCCAGTGACCGGAAGCGACATTGTTTTCAACCTTACATGCCGCCATGCAACCTTTGCAGTCGATGCATGAGGATGAATCTATCACCATTGCTAATTGCATTTTCATTATGCTACCTTCCTGGTAACTCTTACAAAGGTCTCGTGCATTGCCATATTTCCTGAAAGCTCATCAGAGTAATCTTCTAAGATTTCTGTGATGCAGGCGCCTTTGCCGTAAATATTGGTCAAATCCTTGGAAAGAACGCCGAAGCCACTGGCCATGTAAACGGTATCCTGGCGGATTCCGTTTTTCAGACTGACCTTGAGCTCACCGGTGCCCGCAGCACTACTTACTTCAACCAGATCTCCCTCTTTTAGCCCCAGCGCCGCTGCCGGTTTTGGATGTATCCACAGACTATTCTCTGGCATCAATTCATGCAGTAAACTGTTATTCTGGGTGGTGCAGTGGGTAAAATATGCGTTCCGGCCAACAACCATCCGGAATCGACCTGAAGGAACTTGTCGCGGAGACCTGTAGACCGGCAATGGCGGGACGCCCATTTGCGCGTACCGTTCATTGTAGAGCTCGATCAGTTTGGATTTTGTCTTGTAGACTTTACCCTCATAGACGCCGTAAAGTTTGCTGGGGTTGTAGTAGACCCCATCTTCTTTGAGAGCACGCTCGGCGGCGGGTAATTTTCTCAATTGCTGTTTGCGGTATTCCTCAATGCTGAAATCAAAATACTCGGCCAATTCCAACCTATTAGCGAGTCCTTGGAGAATCTCGACAACTGGTTTAGATTCAAACAAAGGTGCTACCACGGGATCCCGGGTGACAACACAAGCACAGGCGGATGAACCCTGAAGTCCGCTGGCCGGGTCCTGTCTTTCCAGATAACTGGGCGCAGGCAAAACCAAATCCGACATCCAGGCCGTGTCGCTCATGGCGATATCAACGGTGAGAACAAAGTCGAGCTTTTCCATCATCTCCAGGGTTCTCTGTCGATTGGCTTCCGACTGCAAGGGGTTGTGCCTTTTATGGGGTAGGGCTTTTCCTCGATGATGGCATCTCGCATATGTTTGAACGAGCCTTCTTCCTCGAACATCATGTGAGCCCTGCCCATATCCAACCGGTCATCCGGGTTGTCCTCATACCAAGGTGCTTCAGGAAGTTCTACCTTGCTCAGCCCAACCTGTCTGGCCGCCAGCAATCCACCAGGCCTATCCCAGTTACCCAGCAGAGCATTCAGAATAGCCATTGATCTTCTAATCTGGGTGGAGTTGACGTAGTCCGAGGTGCGGCGGCCTGGATAAACCATGGCAATCGGCGCAGCAGCAGCAAGTTCCCTGGCGATACGGCGGATGTCTTTGGCAGGTATTTCGCATTCATTCTGCGCCCATTCGGGGGAATACTGCTTGACGTGTTCGCTTAGCTGCTCGAGCCCATAGAGCTTCTCAGCAGCATAAGTTTCGTCATAGAGTTTTTCAGAGATGATTACGTGAGTGAGAGCCAGAAAGAATGCCATGTCAGTTCCGGGTCTGATGGGATACCACTCATCAGCCAGAGCAGCCGTTTTGGTGTATCGGGGGTCCAGAACAACTAGCTTGCAGCCGTTCTTTTTGGTTGACATAAGGTCTATGCTGTCGGGTGTAATCAAAGCCTCGAAACGGTTAGCACCCGCCATGATTATATATTTGCTATGGAGTACATCTGAGAAGGGGACCTCTCCGAAAGTGTCCAGGTAAGCTCGGTTCCTGCTCAGCAGACAGGCAGATTCATGGGTGGTTACATTGTAGGAGCCGAATACTTCGGCAAACCAGTGGACAAAGGTTGATTGCATATCAGAACCAGGGGAAAAGAGCATGCCACAACGGCTGTATTTGTCCGCGATCTTTTTCATTTGTTCTGCTGCATAGTCAAGGGCCTGATCCCAGCTGACCCGCTGCCATTTGCCCTCTCCCCTTTTTCCTTTACGCAGGAGGGGATATTTGAGGCGGTCAGGATCATATAACTGAGCGATTCCGGCATTTCCCCTGGC
>CAMYLW010000569.1 GCA_947259475.1 Thermodesulfobacteriota bacterium | reverse complement strand
AGTGGGGCGACGAGGGCAAGGGTAAGGTTGTTGATCTCCTGAGTGAGTCTGCCGACTACATCGTCCGATTTCAGGGAGGTAACAACGCCGGCCACACTCTGGTGGTGGAAGATAAGAAATTTATCTTGCACTTGATTCCATCGGGCATTTTGCACTCGGACAAGACTTGCTGCATCGGCAATGGTGTGGTGGTGGACCCGGGCGTCTTGCTCGAAGAGATAGAGGGCCTACGAAGTCACCAGATACAGGTTAGTCCGGACAATCTGGTCATTAGTGGACAGGCCCATGTGATCATGGTCTACCATCGCGAAGTCGACAACGCCCGGGAGCACCGGAAGGGTAAAGAAAAAATAGGCACCACAGGCCGTGGCATTGGTCCCTGCTATGAAGACAAGGCTAGTCGTGTCGGAATCCGCATCCACGAGCTCATCAATCCAAAGCTGTTTACCGAAAAACTCAAGGCAAACCTGGAAGAAAAAAATTTCTATCTAGAAAAATTCCTGGGTGCCAAGCCTTTAGACTACAACCAAATTGCTGATCAATACCTCGCTTATGGCGAGCAGCTTCGACCCTATGCCGGCAACGTCTCTGAGCTGCTGGACAGGGGTCGCCGCCAGGGGAAGAATATCCTCTTCGAAGGGGCTCAGGGAACCCACCTGGACATTGACCATGGCACCTACCCCTTTGTTACATCTTCAAATGTAGTTGCCGGTGGTGCATGCTCCGGTGCCGGCATAGGTCCTACCCGCATTGATACCGTTATTGGCATCTGTAAAGCTTATACGACCCGCGTCGGAGGAGGGCCATTTCCCACCGAACTGGAGGATGAAGTTGGAAAGCATCTCCAGAAAGTAGGAGCGGAATTCGGTTCCACCACGGGTAGACCTCGCCGTTGCGGCTGGCTTGACATGGTGGTGTTGAAAAATGCCGCTCGCCTGAACGGACTTAATAGCCTGGCCATAACCAAGCTGGATGTGCTTAGTGGTCTTGAGCAGATACGCATTGCCACCTCATATGTTCATGGGACTAGGTCCATGGAAAATTTTCCCAATGAATGCTTCACGTTGGAGAGCTGCAAACCTTCGTGGGCGCGAGCAAACAATCATGATGCAGAATCCCTTTAAGGTATAGTGTTTCAAAATCAAATTCATTAGCCCCCCCAAGACTTCTCGCCAATTTTAGCCCGGATATTTTTTACGTTTTGTTGCCAAGAGCGGTCTGAACCTGTTATCTAATCTGAAACAGAACACTACGGTGAAGGATCATTCTGAGATGGATGGAATAGAACAAGCTGTGTTGAAGCTCAATGAAGACTTGACCTCAAGGGCTTTGAAAATATGGCAGGGAGATGACACCGTTCCATCCCAGCTCAGCATCTATGATGGGCTTGAAGACCTCTTCAACCCAAACCGCATAAGGCAAATTCGAAGCACCGGGATAGGCTCACGAATGAGGGAAAGGCTTTTTCACTCTCTTCTTGGACACTATCTCCAATATCGTGTTTCTCCTTACGAGAATGAACTTTTCACCTGGCTGAAAGGGGCTGCCGCCCACGTCAATGGAGAAAAGATATACTTCAAAGACATCCTCCCCTGGTGTCAGAAACGAAGCGATCTCAACGGCCGCCGTATCCTAGAAAAAGAGACCAGCAGCCTCTGCAAGTTCCTGAAGCCCTTTGCCCTCAGTTTTTGGGAAGTCTTTCTAGCTATTTTGTCAGAGGAATTTGGTTACGAAACCTACTCAGCCTACTGTGAGGATAAAAAACAAATAGACTACCAAGGTTACGTCCGTAAGCTGCTGAGATTACTTAATCAGACCGAAGAGATGTATCTCGGTGCCATGGAGACCTGGGTTCAGGAGAGTTTAGGGCGGCCCCTCTTTGAACTCAATCGCTTCGATGCCATTTATCTGCTTGGCTTGGGTGAACTGGATCGGTTCTTCCCTGAGAAAATTCCTTTAGTTGATCACCTCGACTTCTTCAGTAACTGGGGAATTGGGGTGAAAAAGCTTTCTGGCCTCCACTTGGACATCGACTATTCACCTCAAAAAAGCTCCCAGGCAATGAGTTTCGCCCTGAGAATTCCCCAAGATATCCATCTGGTGATGAATCCCCAGGGCGGTTGGGTAGACCTGGAGACCCTGTTCCATGAGATGGGTCACGCGCTGAGTCACACCTTTACCTCGCAGCAGCTTTCTCCGTCTGAGAAAGATTTTTTCACCTCAAACGCGCTCTCAGAAACCTATGCCTTTTTGCTTCAGAACATCACCCTCTCCCCACCATTTCTTGAACGTCAACTAAAACTCTCACCTCGAGAAATAGATGCCATAACCTCCTACAAGACCCTGAAAGACTTATCTGTTTTCAGAAGATACGCTGGCAAGTTTCTGGCTGAATATCAGATGTTCGCAGAAAATGACCTTGCCAACGGTGAGCCGTACGCCACCCTCCTGGAGAAACACACGGGGTTCTCCTACCTGCCTGAAACCCTAATCTGCATTCTAAAATCTAAAATTTCTGTGGTATGTGGTTTGCAATCATCGTTGCCCGAAGATTGAC
>CAMYLW010000568.1:2522-3530 GCA_947259475.1 Thermodesulfobacteriota bacterium | reverse complement strand
GTTATAACCAAATAGTGTTAATTTGAAAACACAACACTTGTAGGGACAGAGCCATGATTATGAACAGAGATAACGTACCTTCTATGATTTCTTCGGAGACCCGCATTGGCTGGATCGGCACCGGAGTCATGGGGCTCTCCATGTGCAACCATCTACTCACCAAGGGCTATAAGGTGAAGATCTACAGCCGCACCAAAGCCAAGGCTCAACCCCTTCTGGACTCGGGTGCAACCTGGGCGGAGTCATCCCGGGCAGTAGCGGAGCAATCTGAGGCAACCTTCACCATGGTCGGGTTTCCAGAAGATGTACGTGAAGTTTATCTGGGCGAAAGTGGCATTTTAGCCACCGCCAAACCGGATAGTATCGTTATTGATATGACCACAACCTCGCCTAGTCTGGCCCAGGAGATTTACTCTGCGGCAGCATCAAAGTCAGTGCACGCAGTCGACGCTCCGGTGTCGGGAGGCGATGTGGGGGCACGCAACGGCACGCTCTCTATTATGGTCGGTGGAGACAAGGGTGTTATTGAGGCCATCAAGCCGCTACTGGAAACCATGGGAAAGCAGATCGTCCACCAGGGTGGACCTGGCGCTGGACAGCATGCCAAAATGTGCAACCAGATCGTTATAGCTGGCACCATGATTGGCGTATGCGAAAGTCTTCTTTATGGATATAAAGCAGGCCTAGATCTGGAGACCATGCTGCGTTCTGTTAGTAGCGGTGCTGCCGCCTGCTGGACTCTTGACAACATGGCCCCCCGCATTCTCCAGCGCAATTTTGACCCTGGATTCTTCGTCGAACACTTCATCAAAGACATGTCCATAGCCCTGGATGAGGCTCACCGCCTAGGGCTTGCCCTGCCCGGACTGGCTTTAGTCCACCAGCTCTACCTAGCAGTCAAGGCCCAGGGACACGGTAAGTTGGGCACCCAGGCTCTCATGCTTGTCTTAGAGCAGCTTTCCAACACCGTGGTAAAACCATAAAATCCCCCTAAATCCCCCTTTAAAA
>CAMYLW010000568.1:0-2397 GCA_947259475.1 Thermodesulfobacteriota bacterium | reverse complement strand
TGAGAAGGACAGAGTATGGAGTATGGGGCGTAGAGCAAGAAGAGAGGAGTCAGAATCCAGAATTGAAGCTGCCTGCTGCCCGCTGGGTAGTGTCTAGTGCCTACTGCCTAGTGTCTTCCGTCTTCTGTCTTTTTACCCTATGCTCAATGCCCTATGCTCAATGCCCTATGCTCTATGCCTCTTCACACCGGCACCGCCGCCTTATACAGAATCCCATCCCCCTCAATCCTGTATTGCTCCACTGCTGCCGGGACGATGATCGAGGTTCCTTTTGTCAGGAGCGTGATCTCACCGTCGCTCAGATCGGTGACCCTGGCCTCACCTTCCGTGCACATCATTATTTCCATGCTACGGTTTCGAGCGCTTCTAAATGGAACGGTTGCACTTACCTGGATGACAGAAAGAACAAACTCAGCCGCCTTGGTTGGATAGACAGCCTCCCCGGATTCGAGCTTCTCAGGTCTCAGGATATTCAATTCTCCGCCCGTAAAACTCAATATTGTTAGCAGCTCTTGTACATCTATGTGTTTGGGAGTCAGGCCGCCTCGCAGGACGTTGTCAGAATTGGCCATCAACTCGATCCCAACACCCTCCAGGTAGGCATGAAGTTCACCTGCTGGTAGATACATGGCCTGTTGCGGCTTCAGCTGCACCAAGTTCAGAAAAATAGGAGAGACAACACCGATATCGCCCGGATACTCTTGGTTGAGTCTGACCACCCAAGTCCAGACGGGATCTTCATCTAACCGTTTCTCGGCAAACCCAACCACCTCCTCTACAATCTTGCCTTGTTCTTTTCCGTCCAAGGTCATCAGGTGGTAGAAGAATTGCTTTAGGCCAGCCTGGCTGGGGCGATTCTGCAAATACAATACTGTTTCTGCCAAGATTGGGACTTGAGTCCTTTCTAGTAGTTCTACTATCCCGCTTACTCTACGAAAGCCGTTCAAGGCCCAAAATGGTGTCAGAGCACAGATTATCTCTGGTTTATGGTTGTCGTCTCTATAATTTCTGTGGGGCGCATCTAAGGGGATTCCAAGTTCATTTTCCCGGGCGAAGCCTTGCCCGGCCTGCTCCTTATTGGGATGTGCTTGGATCGACAGCGGTTTCGCTGCAGCGAGCACCTTGAACAAAAATGGCAGCTTGTTGGCAAACCGAGCGGCTACCTCTTGCCCAAGCGTCTCTTCAGGGCTCTCTTGAATTACCTCCGGCAGAGATCTCCAGAGGCCATCGGCAAGAACCCGGGATGGAGCTTTGGGATGGGCTCCCATCCAGAGTTCTGCTTGTGGTTTGTCCGCCGGTACTGATTGGCCTAGAAGCTCAGGGATAGCTGTCCCTATCTTTCGCATATTACTTAGCCTTAGAAAACCTGGTCCTCGGGGCCAGGTTTGAGTTGTATGGCTTGGCCGGCAGGAGAGGCTTGAGGCACAAGGCGTAAGGCGCAAGGCATAAGGAGAGAATAAGTTTCTTTTATTGTTTTTCCTTGTGCCCTGTACCTTGAGCCTTGAGCCGTTCCCTTTGGGGCTGCTCAAAGCCGGGTTCTCTTATTCTTTACTTTCTCTCACACAGCTACGCTATACTTTTAGCAAAATGATACCAGTTCAACCGGGAAAGTCCAACAGTGTTGTAGCCGCCTGCAAATATTTGAGCAAACTACTGATAATTCCTGCTATCATAGGCAAAGTGCGGGACTTGATACGCTAATATCTGCTTGCTCAAAAGGAGATGGTTGTCATGTCTTTCAAAGAAAATCTAAGAGCGAAAATCAACCTCGATGGACTTCTGCGAAAGATTACTTCAACCATTCGTGAGACCCCTGGACAGAGAAGGTTGGACAAGGGACTCACGCAGGAACTCCTGGAGATGACAGATCTTGAGCACAAGAAGGTCAGAGACCTGCACCTCTATGTGCGTCCCCTAGAGGGGGAGATCATGGAGGTGCTGGTGTTTGACAACGAGCTTGCCATCTACCACACCACCGTGCACGACGTAGCCCTGCGAAAAAGCCCTGAGTGGAAAGAAATGTTCAGCATAAAGAATATCAAAAAAGTCATGAATGACCAGGATGTAATTTTCACGAAGGGCAAGGAATCACTGAAACGGATACATACCAATGCTCTGGCCCTGCTGGATCTCAGCTATACCAGAGATGACCTGGCCCTGCTGGTGGAGGATGCGCACCGGGGTCTGGAAAAAAAATCTCTAGAGCAGATCCAGGAATCTTTCGATCTTTTTTTTGAACTGCTGGATTTTCAGCCGGTGTCTCTGGGAGTATTGGAGTATGATCTGCAGCTCTTTGCCAGGCCAAAGACGAACGGTGGGACTGCTACAACTTTTGAAAATATCTTGTTTTTTAACGAAGAAAACTTCACACTGGGTTTGAAGAAAGGAACGCTCTCG
>CAMYLW010000567.1 GCA_947259475.1 Thermodesulfobacteriota bacterium | reverse complement strand
TTCCTGTTCCTACTGCATCATGATCTGTCCGAGTATATTTAAGAGCATTTGAGAAAAGGTTGGCATAGACCTGGGAGATGAGTCCTACATCAACCACTGCGACCATAGACTCATCCGGCACTCCACCGAGCTGGTTATCTATGGCTATGGCCTTGGAGTAGAACCGCTCTCTGAATCGTTCCAACTGCGGTTCAATGATTTCCTTTCTAAAGTTGCAGAGTCGCTTCTGCGGGATAAAACGACCTTCCTGGAAATGATTCCTCCGAAATAGACTTTCCACAAAAAGGCTGATATTCCGATTGTGGTTTTCAATATTGTTGAACTCATCCTCAAGACCTCGATTTACCTCCTGAAATTCGGCCATAACCCGCTCCTGCCAATCGTGGTCGAGGGTGCCAACTTCAGCAAGCTCCCTGCATTTTTCACGCAGCATGCTCTCAATCTCACGGTTTTTTTGAATTTTACCTTGAAGTCGTCTGAGAAAGAGGCGAAAGGCCATGTTTGGCACAATCACGTTGTGCTCAATATCAGCAACGAGTGAATCTATGAACTTGAGATGCTCGACGTTCCTCTGACTCAAAATCCTGTTGTAGAGAGAGTAGCCAATTCGGTTGGCGTATTTCTGGAAAAACAATTGCTCACTCGCCGTAAGATCGCTTCCAGGAGTAATCTCCAGCATGCCAAGGAGTTCTTGTTCTTCCGCCGTTTTTTCTGCCTCCGCAATGACCATCTTGCCGAAAATGGGGGTGAACAAAGATTTATTTTCGATGAATGCTTCTCTTGGCTGTCTAATGACCGCAGGCGGTTGTTTGTCAGGCGAGCCGAGGTAGCCTCCGGTGCTGGTACAAACGAGCACCAGCACTTGTCTCCTCCTGTCACTCACGTAAAGGTTCGTATCCAGTCCGAAGTGAACTTTCGGGACCGCTACGCTGATACGATAAAGGTCCTCTAAGCTTTCGAACTCTTGGGCTAAGTCAAAGAAGGTATTCAAGACACCGGCTTGCTGGGTGGAGAAGTTGTACCTGGCATAATCCCGCTTCTTGTCTTCGACCCTGGAAAATATGCGTGTTAGATCTTCCATTTCACCAAAGCAGATTGGCTAGCATTTTGGGGTGTTTCACAGGAGTGCGAAGTTTTTTATCTCACAAACCTTTATTGGTCGTCGTCATCTTCCAGCATACTAAGTGGCCTAAGGTGCTTAAAAGAAAACTTGGGTCCGTTGTCGGAGACTATCAAAGCATCTCGTTTCTTACGGATGTTGTACATAAACTCCCACTGCCTTTCGGGGTCTACGTTTTTGTGTCTCATTTTCTCTGCATACCGGGACAGACCAGCTATGATTTTCTTTTCCCGGCAATCCCGACAGCGCTTTGGTTCGTCAAGTTTGAGAGCGATGATACGTTCTTGCTGAGCAACAGTTCGTACCTAAACGGTACGTCGCAGGGGCCGACACCCGAGGACGCCCGGAAGGACGGCCATATCCGTGGTCGTAGCAAGTAATTCATGAAACATCCGGGCTCGCCCTCTCTGAGGTCAACTCTTGAATAATAGATCTTCCTTTTCATTGTTACTCAGCGGTTCCTTTACCGGTATCTGAATGAACAACTTACTACATGCTTTTCTAATAGAGAATTTCGTATCTGACTACGGTTATGGTCTTCCTACCTTTTTTGTCTATTTCGATTGTACCAATCGCTCTTATAAAACGCTCTTCAAGTTTCAGCAGTTCCGTGCCCTTGCCTGACTTGGACACGACAATTTTCTCATTTTTGGTTGTCAAGATTTCAACACCTATAACACTATAACGATCGCCCCACTCTGCCGCGTAGACAGTTCCACGGATTTCGACTTCATTTGTTGTGGGTAATCGGCTGGCCTCATAGACGACAGCATTGACTACCAATATCGAGTAGACCAGATGATTGTCCCATCCAGCTGCGTAGACTGTGTCAGTAGGGTCAGCAAGTTCAGCTTCATTTGTAGCTGCGGCCAAGCCTGGCCCAAATACCAGGATCAGTGTTGCAAGCATGCTGCACACAACCAGCAGGGATCGCTTTCTTAGTTTCATCATTTTCCCTTCCTTTCTTTTGCCACGGGCAATCTCAGACGCCAAGCGGCATTGCTCCCACCTGCAGATTCGAACTTACTTATGAAGTACCGCGTAAGTTTTTACTTTGATGGTCTTTACACCCTTTTTGCTCTTGGCGACCGATCCAAGGACATTCACAGTCTTGCCCCTATGCTGCAACAATTCTTGCTTCTTTACAGTGTCAGAAATCTCGTAGACTTCACCATCATTTCCAAAGATAACGACATGAGGCACTCCGCCATTATTAGAGTAGTCTGAAACAAGAACAGTACCCGTGACTTCATCCGATACCAAATACCACCGCATGACGGACGTTAACAGAAAGGCCAAAAATGCCACCATAAAGAGCTTGTCGAACGAGAAGAGTTTCTCCGATCTCATCATGTTTCCTATTCTTCTGAAGAATGACCTTCTTGCCATTTCTATCTTCTTTCAGCCGCTTTTTGTTTGTGATCGTCTCGTTTGCCTCTCCATGCCTCGCAAATTACACTACCGTCTTTTTTCGCTTACCCTCTCCCGCCGGCACAAAGACAGAACGTCCGGCTCACCTTTCAAGCTCATACATTTGATTCGATCTATTCAGCTACTGAGCAACAGGCGTGCCACCTTGTTAACATCTTGATATC
>CAMYLW010000566.1 GCA_947259475.1 Thermodesulfobacteriota bacterium | reverse complement strand
ATATTACCGTTGGACCATCCTCGGAGATCTCAACCGTCAGGGCAGCTTGGATTTGGGTTGAGAGGGGATTTGCCTGCAACGATGGTTCCTGGCCGGTACAGTCGGTCAACAGATCAGGGAAGTCGGCAAAGCGGGTCAGTAGTATGAATGTCTTTTCAGAACTACTCGCTTGCCGGTGGAGAAGTTCCAGGACAAATGGACGGCGATACCATTCCAATTTGCGCAAGAGCTCCCAGGTCTCCAGGTCCCAATCGGCAAAGAGTCTGCTATTATGAAGGTCCAGAGGAACAATGATGGCTGGGACCAGGAATTTGTTTTCCCGGTGAAGAATTACGCAAGTATCCTGCGTAGGTAAAGGTGAGGTGAGGCTGTTGCTAGAGGTCATTTACCATCCCGATTACGAAAATAATTTTTCGCCAGGAGCCCTTGAAGCACCACAACGAATCAAGGCTATTCGGAGCAGTCTACAGAAATACCAGCCATTTATCAAACCGGAGCCGGCATCTGAAGCCGAACTCTATTTGGTTCACGAACCGGCCATGGTGGCGAGGGTCAGAAGCAGGCGGTTGCTTTTGGAAACGGTGTTGATCGCTGTCGGTGGAGCCATTCAGTGCGCCAGGGCAGCGCTGGAGGGAAGGCCAGCTTTTGGGCTGCTGCGACCTCCAGGGCACCACGCCGACCAAAACGGGTCATGGGGCTTTTGTTATGTGAACAACATGGCCATCGCAGTTAGAAAATTACGCCAGGAAGCTGATCTGCGCTGGGTGGTGATCGTTGATCTGGACCATCATGTGGGAGATGGCACCCAGCGTATCTTCGCTTCAGATTCTGGAATCTTGGTGCGAAACATTGAGGCTGTTGAGCGGGAAGAGTATTTGCAGCAAGTACAGAGTGTCTTGCAGGTTATAAGGAAGGCCGACTTGCTGGCTGTGTCGATGGGATTTGATACCTATGAGCGGGATCTCGGTGGTCTTCTGAAGACCGAAGACTACAAGCTATTGGGCTCTTGGCTGCGGCAGGCCTCGGAGCGTCTCTGTGAGGGACGGCGCTTTGCTCTTCTAGAGGGTGGATATTATTTACCGGACCTGGGCAAGAATGTCCTCGCTTTTTGCGAAGGATTTGATAGAGCATAGGGCATAGAGCATAGAGTAAAGAGTCAGAGGTCAGAGGACAGGGGGGGAGTTATACGTTATACGTTAATCGTTATTCGGACTTCTTCAGAGAACTCTTCGTCAGTGTTAACATCCAAAGTTATGGAATATGATTACCACGTATAACTAATAACGTATAATTGATAACTCTCTTGGACGTAGGGTGGATTAAACGAAGTGAATCCACCAAGAGTATTGCCATAAAAGGAGAAAATAACATGATTCGCCTTAGGCGCTCGGTACTCTCAGTGCCGGGAAGCAGCGACAAGATGATTAGCAAGAGCCTGGAGCTGCCGGCAGATGAGATCATGCTGGATCTGGAAGATGGTGTCGCCTTAGAGGAGAAGGAAGGGGCACGGTCAAGAATCATTCGCGCTTTCAAGAATCACGACTGGGGAGATAGGGTTCGGGCCTACCGGATCAATGGCTTGGACACACCTTTCGCTTATCGAGACGTCATCGATGTTGTAGAGCAAGCAGGGGAGGACATCGACGTCATTGTCATACCCAAGGTCGAAAAAGCAGCAGATGTACAGTTCGTAGCCCTGCTTTTGAGTCAGATTGAAATAAACCTGGACCTGAAGAAGACTATCGGCCTGGAGGTCTCAATTGAGACAGCTTTGGGAATGCTGAACGTGAAGGAGATCGCCTTTGCCAGTCCCCGCCTGGAAACGCTGGTCTTTGGCATAGCCGATTATGGAGCGTCGCTTACCATGCCCAGCAGCGGTGTTAGCGGCCACGGAGATGCAGAAGAAGATCTCATGCATCGCTGGCACTTCCCCCTGAGTCGTATGGTGATGGCGGCAAAGGCTGCGGGGCTGGCCGCCATAGACGCACCCTTTGGAGATTTCAAGGATGAGACAGGACTGAAAAAATCCTGCCAGCAAGCAGCCTCGCTGGGGTATGACGGCAAATGGGCGATTCATCCCGCCCAGCTAGACACCATCAATGAAACCTTCACACCCAGTGCTGAAGATATTAGCCGGGCCCAGATAATTTTGAAAGCCTATGAAGCGGTCAAGGCCAGTGGCGAAGGAGCCACGGCTCTGGACGGCAAGATGGTTGATGCAGCGTCTGTCCGCCTTGCCCAGGTGACGTATGAGCAGGCTAGAAGGTTGGGGCTGGTTCCCGATGACCCAGAATGAGAAAAGAGGAAGGAGTTCAACCCGACGCGGCGACGCGGGGACAAGGAGACGCGGAGATAAATAAGGTCGATACCTTTCTCTCGCCGCGTCACCGTGTCCCCGTGTCGACCACCTGCCTTAGCCTGCCAGCAACAATCGAGCGAGAATCTCCCTCGTTGTAAATCTCTTGACATAAATTGTTCTCCGTGCTACCAATAAGAACTGACTGAGCGCTCGCTCAGTGAGGGCATAGGGCATAGGGTAGGATTGCGAATTTCGGATTGCGAATACAAAATGATTTAACCCTATGCATCATGCTGTTAGCGGTAAATCA
>CAMYLW010000565.1 GCA_947259475.1 Thermodesulfobacteriota bacterium | reverse complement strand
GATGCTTAGTTCTTAGTTCTTGGTTCTTAGTTCTTGGTTCTCAGTGCCTAGTGCCTTGTTTCCATCTTCTGTCCTCTGACCTCCGACCTCTAATCTCCGTCTCGCCGTTTCTCCGTGTCCCCGGGTCTCCGCGTCATCTTGTCGTGCCTAGTCCTTAGTGCCTAGTGCCTAGTGCTAAATGCCTAGTGCTAAATGCCTAGTTCTAAGTGCCCAGTGCCAGGTGCGATGCAACTTTCATGCGACATGTGGAATGGAGGAGTGAAGAATCCAGGTCCATCGAAGATCCCGCTTACGGCTGAGGACTGGCTGTGAGCTGCCCCCAAAGGGAGCTTGACGAGTCTTTCCTTTGCACGGAGGTCAGATGAAGGGGCGGAGCCCGGCGATTTTAGATTGTAGAATGCAGATTTTAGATTTGAAAGCTCAATACCTCCCGGTAACGAATCCATGCACCTCAATCTGAAATCTGAGATCGTGAAGCGGTCGCAGTCACGCCGGGGCGTGATGAAATATCCGGGTTAAGCTAGGCCCCCATTGGCGCGGATGTTTTGGCCCGAAACCCAGCGTGCTTCTTCGCTAACCAGAAAGGCAACTAGGTCGGCAATGTCCGCAGGTCTTCCCAGTCGGCCGAATGCGGACATTTGGGCCAAGCCTGCTATTTGTTCCTCGGTCTTGCCTGCCCTGAAAAGCTCTGTGTCGGTGGGGCCGGGTGAAACACTGTTTACCGTTATGTCCCTTTGCCCCAGCTCTTTGGCGAGCACTCTTGTTATCTGCTCAACTGCACCCTTGCTTGCTGCATATAGACCATAATTGGGAAACATTAAGTTGGTAACCGTGGTTGAAATGTTAACAATTCTCCCACCTTTACTCATTCTCTGTGCCGCCTGTTGGCAGGCAAAGAAAGTACCTTTGACATTGACCGCAAAAAGCTCGTCGAAGCTTTCTTCCGTGACTTCAGCTATTGGCCTAGTGGACAATATACCGGCATTGTTTACCAGGATATCTATCTTGCCAAAGTGCTCTGTGGTTTGGTCAAAGAGGCGCTGTATCTCCCCTGTTTTACCCACGTCCGCCTGCACTGCAATGGCCTTTCCTCCTTCAGACTTGATGGTGCCCACTACTCCATGGGCCACATCTGCGCTCTTGGCATAATTGACCACCAGTGCAGCTCCTTCTCTAGCTAACCGTTCAGCTATCGCCTTGCCAATTCCTCGCGAAGAGCCTGTCACCAAAGCAACTTTTCCTTTTAGCATGTGTGCCTCCTCATGGTTCTGGGGATGATCCAACTATTGGGTATGCAACCACAGGGGCTTGAATCCGAGACGTACCTGAACGGTACGTCGCAGGGTTCGAGGCCCGAGGACGCCCGGAAGGACGTTCATATCCACAGTCGGAGTAGCCAATTCATGAATTATCCGGGCTAAGCTAATTATTCTTAAGAGAACCGCCATTTGTGCCATTATCATTGTCGTCAATTTCGATGACCGCCGGTTTCTTTGGATAAATGATGAGCCGATCTCCCGGGTGTATGGGTGTTCTTGGATTCAACCTGTTCCAGATGAGAAGAGACGGCAAGGGCACACCGAATCGTTCTGCGATAGCGGTAAGATTGTCCCCCTCCTTGATCACATAGGTTCGCTCCCTATGATCCGATGACCAGTGCGCCAAGAGATCTTGGTACCGGGATTGAAAGTCCTCGGAACCTTCGCTCGGAATCAGAATCAAATGGTTTCCCTTAGAAAGGTAGTGTCCCCTGATCTCTGGATTCAAGTCCTTGATCGCTTTGAAATTTGTTTTCGCTGCCTGAGCAATAAGCCGGATGGGTGTTTCCTTGAGACATCGGATGCTAACCTGTTCAAATTTTAATGGAGGGTAGTAGTCCTCTTCAGCGAGTTGGAATCCATATTTCCCCGGATCGTTGAAAATTATCTTTATGGCAATGATCCTGAAGATGTATCTCTGCGTTTCTAATGGGAGGTAGAGTTGATAGTAGTCGTTATTTCCCTGTTCGAGTATTTCCGCCATCAGTCCTTCTTCACCCATATTGTAGGCGGCGGCAGCCAGAGTCCATGAGCCAAAGGTGTCGTGTAGGTCTCGTCCATTGATGGTTAGATCGTATCTCTGGCCTGTGTACTTCATAAACTGCCAGAACCCTACCGCTCCCTTCCTTGAGCGCACGTGAGGCAGAAGGGCACTTTCAGCAATGGCAACGTATTTTAAGTCGTCCGGCATCCCATTATTTCTCAGCATCTCCTCAATGTAAGGAAGATATCGCCTGGAACGCTTCAGGTAGAGAATGACCTGGGATCGGTGCCAGAGTGAAAGCAGGAGTTCTTTTTCAAGTCTTTCCCTGATCTCCTGTACTTCTAATGGTGCATTCTCACCACAGAACTCCACTGCCGTTGTTTCCCTGAGAGAAGTTATCAGTGATGGAAAACTGGCCGATTCTGGAAATTTTAGTGTTTCTTCTGCCTGTGCTTTTGAAAAAGTAAAAATTATCACTCCGAGCAAGAGTAAAGAGTTCCACTTCACGCCTTTCACCTCTTTCCAATCAGATTGTAGTATTAACTCAGTTTCTTCTTGAATCCACAAATTTATATCATAAATCTGTGCAATCTTCACACCCATCCCCACAGGGGGTCACATCTTCATATATCATTTAAAGATTGGTTCATAAATGACGGTAGCATTTTAAATGATATATGAAGATGTG
>CAMYLW010000564.1 GCA_947259475.1 Thermodesulfobacteriota bacterium | reverse complement strand
CCAGGGCGGTTTCTCATACGGTGCCTGGATGTCTTCAGAAAGCCCTAATGGGTTTTCCACTGAGCTTACACAGCAATCATTCATCTCCTTCAAAGTTGGCTCCAGAGGGAGGAATCGAACCTCCTTGCGTAAAGCAGCCTGTGGTTAACAGCCACGCCCCTTACCGGTCGGGCACTCTGGAATTGTCTTGGCGTCCTGTGCGGGACTCGAACCCGCATGTATCCAATTAACCTTTCTGCGCCTTCGCAGGGCGAGGGTATACCAGGACAGTGGCGCCCCCGGCAGGATTTGAACCCGCATGTTTCCGTTAGCTTTCTCCTGGTTCGAAGCCAGGCGGCATACAGGGGCAGAAACTCGGCTTGGAGTCTCAGGTCGTGGGAGGATTCAGATTGGGAGGAAGGTCTGTCCCACGGAGCCTTGAGAGTCCGTGGGCCGTAAGCACACGCACTCGTCACCGCTTAATGCGGCGATTACCTCGTTTGATATTGATGCGTATGCTGGTCATTGTCATAATCTCGTGTTGATATTTAGCGATACGGGTAATTTAGCCGATCAGGTTCCAAAAGTCAAGCCTCAATTTCGTAGAGGCCCTTGGTTCGGGCCTGCCAGTGAATCACCCAGTCCCCATCTTTACCTTGCCGGTGATGGCGTTCGTGCTTCCTTCCACGTCCACCCATTCGGCATACTCAATGTTGCCAGGGCAGGGATTCCCGTCGGCGCCTTTGTGGCGTCGGGGATAGCGCTCAGTTCGGTCAGAGTATCTTCCGGTCAGGCGGCCAGAAGAGATCTTGCCGCAGATTACGCATTTGAATCGGGTGATATGCATTATATCAAATCCTCGTTAATCATCGGAGCCAGTAGGGGCAATCGGCGCTGTAGACCGTGGTGTTGTCCACCCACTCGGTCCAGTGCTCGTCACCTCTGAGGCGTTCTTTTGTGTGGGGGAAAATGGGAGGGGAGTCGTTTTTGAAAGAGTAGGAGTTTGCGATGAAGAAAATCTCGAATACTACATCGCAGGATGAGTTGTGCTCGTTAGAGCGTTTGTCCACTATGTTGACGACTGACATCGGTCTCGGTCTCCGGGGGTAATAGGTCTGGCAGAACTACACCGTTGAGATGATCAAGCTCATGAAGGAAGGCTCGGGCCAGCAAACCCTTGAAGGTGTGCTTGCGGACCAGACCGCTCGGTTCCATGTAGGTGGCCCGGACGACCGTGGGGCGCCGGACGGGGACAGTCAGGCCGGGGTAGGAGAGACATCCTTCGCCGGTCTCTTGGGTCTCTTTTGATGCTTTCACCACTCTCGGGTTGATGCAAATGAAACTTTCACCTTCGTACTGAAGGACGAAGAACCGCTTGGTGATGCCCACCTGTGGAGCGGCCAGGCCGATGCCGTTGTGCTCACGCATGAGCACGAACATGTCGAGCAGGACGCTCTTGAGATCAAAATCGGGATTGCGAGGATTGAGTGGCTCGCACTTCAGATGGAGGCGTGGGTCTGTGTCGGGTATTAGTTCCATTCTGAAACCATATTTACTTGATTCTGGATAATCATGGGAACCACTCGTCATATGGCCGGGACAGCCCGGTGCACATGAACAGAAGTCGTTCTTTGACTTCAAGGAAAGTATAGGCGAGGATGCCGGAATAAGCAAGGGTGATCGTCAAGAAGAGCCCTTCACCAAATGGAGTCAAGTCCTCCAGCATTACGTTTCCCGCTTCCTCAACGTGCTTGCCACCTGTTGCATGGCCCAGTCGAGCTTGTCTTCTGACATCTCATCCACGATCTGATCGATTGGCTTGTTCAGGTTCAGGTGCGAATACATGCGCTTGAACAAATGTTGCTGCGCCTCAGTGCACTTGGAGAGACCTTCCTTCAGGGTATCTCTCGCAAAGGCTTGTATTTGCTCGTTCATGGTTCCTCCTGTTGGCCTAACGTAGGTGTTTTACTAAATATAAGCATTAAACCAACAGGAAGTCAAGATATGGCTTGTAAATTTTGCGGGAGAGAGATTGCCAATCGGGGTTCATTAGCAGCACACGAGAAGTGTTGTTATTCAAATCCTGATCGAGTGAAACAGATTCGAAGTTCTGATGCTGGTCGTAAGAAAGGGAGTCCTGCTTGGAACAAAGGAATAAAAACCGGGACCCCGACACATTGGGAAGAGAAATTGCCCAATTCTGAAATCTTCAGAGAAAATAGTCCCTATTCCAGAAGTACAGCCAGACGGAGAATCGTCAATAATTCCCTGATTCCGTACTCATGCGGCATTTGTGGAATTCCCCCAGAGTGGAACGGAAAGCCAATGCCGTTGGTTCTGGATCATATAAACGGGAAGAACGATGATCACCGTCTGGGGAACTTGAGGTTCATTTGTAGTAGCTGCGATTCCCAATTGCCAACGTACAAG
>CAMYLW010000563.1 GCA_947259475.1 Thermodesulfobacteriota bacterium | reverse complement strand
TTGAGATTGTAGATTTTGGATGGCATAGAGCATCCTTCGACAGGCTCAGGACAGGCAGGGCATGGAGAATAGGGCAAAAGCAAACGACGCGGGGAGGCGGAGACACGGAGACGCGGCGAGGAGGGCAGAGTGCTTTTTGTCAGTTGTCTGTGGTCCGTTGTCCGTTGCAAGGAAAGCATAGAGTAATAAGAATTAAGTTCCTCCTCAAGCATTGTCTACTGGCTACTGGATTCTCTGTTTTTCTTTCCTGACACCTGACACCCGACACCCTGTCACATCTTTCAATCTTCATCTAAGATATCGCGAACTGCCTTGAGCAGATGGCCTACATCGAAAGGTTTACCCACAAACCCCTTGGCCCCGGCTTCCATGGCTTCTTTCCCGGGACCATTGATGGAGTAGCCGCTGACGATAAGAATCTTCGCCTGCGGGTTTATTTTGAGAATTTCCTCATAACATTTCTTGCCACCCATTCCAGGAATCACCAGGTCTAGAATAACGAGATCAATTCTTTGTTGCTCCTTCCGATAAAGCTCTAAGGCACCTTCTCCATCGGTAGCCGTAAAAACCTCGTAGCCAACATCAGTCAGCAACTCCACTCCTAGCTCTCTGATATACTTCTCGTCATCCACCAGCAAGATGGTCTCATCACCCCCTTTGAGTTGGTCATCTCCTTCGCCTGCTTCTCTCCAGTGCCCACTCTGTACCAGGGCAGGTAAGTAAATCTTGAACGCGGTCCCAGAGTCGAGCTCGCTATAGCATAAAATATAGCCCTCGTGGGTCTTGACTATGCCGTAGACCATGGCCAATCCCAAACCTGTTCCCTTACCGACTTCCTTCGTTGTGTAGAAAGGCTCGAAAACATGCTCCTGGCCGGCGACGAAGAGACCTTGGCCCAAGCCTTCGCCGAATACTCGCCTGATCTTGCTCCCAAGTGTGTCTTGCAAAATTCCTCATCGAGGATGGCTCTTTCGGTCTCGATGATGATTTTACCCCCATCGGACATGGCGTCCATAGCATTCACCGCCAGGTTCATAAGCGCCTGTTCTACTTGAACAGAATCGGCACTGACAATTGCCGGGGTCTTATCCAAGTGGAGCTCTATCTCTATCATTTTTGGAATGGTTCGCTCCAGAAGATTCTTGACCTGCTCCATCTCTTGGTTCAGGTCGAGCGGCCGCCTTTCGCTCTGCACTTTTCGACTGAACGTAAGTAATTGCCTGGTAAGCTCGGCCCCTCTTTTAGCGGAGCGGTGAATCTTATTCAGTGGTTCGTAGCCGGACTGTTCTTGATTTACCTCATGCAACAGGACTTCCGTATAGCCCTGGATAACCTGAAGAAGATTGTTAAAATCGTGGGCTATACCCCCTGCCAGAGTGCCAACAGCTTCCATCTTTTGAGCGTGAAGTAATTGGGCTTCCAGTGCAACCTCCTGGGTTACATCACGGTTCACTGAAACAAAGTTTACAATGGCTCCCGAGTCGTCCCGGATGGGCGAAATTGTGGTCTCGAATTCGCGCAGTGATCCATCTTTCATCCTATTGTTTATCCGGCCTGCCCACGCCTCGCCACTGGAGATCTGCTTCCACATCTGCCAGTAAAAATCTTCATCGTGTTTGTCACTTTTGAGAACACGGAAGTTCTGCCCGACTATATCTTCTTTAGTAAAACCGCTGAGTCGTTCAAAGGCCGGATTTACATATTGGATGGTTCCTTTCCTATTTGAGATAATAACGCTTTCTGCAGCCTGCTCCACGGCGGTTGCCAGGCGAATACTTTCGTCCACGGCCTGCCTGCGCTCGGTGATATCCAGAATCATACCTGAAATGAAATTTTCCTGCAGAGCAGCAGTCATTATCACGTTTCTTATGGCTCCATTCTTTGCAACTAAATCAACCTCGAAACCGTCAACTTTACCTGTCTCCCTGAGAACTTCAATTAGCCTGTCTCGGTCTTTGAGATTATGGTATCTTGCGACAACGCTCACAGACTTCATATCTTCAAGAGAGTCAAATTCCATCATTCTTACTAATGCTTCATTTACATAAAGAATGTTCCCATCAATATCGGTCTTGTAAATCCCGACGAGAGCATTATCTACCAGGTTTCGGTACTGTTTCTCCGATTCCCTCAGGGCTTCCTCCGCCCGCTTGCGCTCGGTAATATCCTTATAGATTACGTATACACCGACCTGTTCACCATTCAATGTGATCGGGTAGCCCAGGATGGAAACATCAACCAGACTGCCTCCCTTGCGCTTGCGCACGGTATTCTTCTTGACCACCTGAGAGTCCAGGGTCATCTGAGTCAAAGCCTTTGCTTCATCAATTAAATCCTCACTTACAATCAGATCGTTGATATACTTACCCTTGATCTCTTCGTTGGAATATTCAAAGATCTTTTCGAATTCGCTGTTTA
>CAMYLW010000562.1 GCA_947259475.1 Thermodesulfobacteriota bacterium | reverse complement strand
TGTCTTCTTTTGAGTGTTTTGCTCAGGGGTGGTGTTTTACCAAGAACAAACTGTATGAGATTCCTTTCTTCCTGGCAGCATGGTTTACCCTTTTTCACCTAGGTGGAGTCGCCTCGTTTTTCCATGTGGATCTTTCCATGAAGTATTACTTCTATCCGCTCGGTATAGCCATTTACGCTTTGGTAGTATTCCTGCAATTTATGAGGATGACGGCGGCGGAAAGGGCAAAAACCAGGTCGGCTGTTTAACCCGGATATTTCATGAATCACTTGCTGCGACCATGGATATGGCCGTCCTTCCTGGCGTCCTCGGGTGTCGGCCCCTGCGACGTACCGTTCAGGTACGGAAACCAACACCCTGCGGTTGCCAGGTGGCACACCCATCTTCGTGGTCTCGCGACAGCAATTCATGAAATATCCGGGTTAGACCAGACTCTCCGGGCCCCTTTCCTCAGAAAAGACCTTCCAAGAAAATGCACACCGCCTTGCTGAACCTTTTTGTTTCTCTTATAATTCTTTAAGCAAAGATCCCACGACAGTAGGGGAGTTGAAATATGCAAGACGATTCTCCCGAAGGTGAGAGCTGGGTTAGCCTGTCTGTTTGGTCACCGCAAGTGGTGCAGGAACCTATGGCGAACTTTCTGGTGGAGCAAACTGCCCGGGGTGTAGAGTTAAAAGGCAACTGGATCAAGGCGTACTGCCGCCAGGGCGAAGAAGCCCGATATTGCCTCAAACAGTTGCACCGTTACTACAAGGACCTCCAGCAACTGTACCCGGAACTGCCGACGCTGAAAGTAGTTCAGGAAAACCTGCAAAATGAAGATTGGGCAGAATCCTGGAAAACCTTTTTTAAACCCATACGGATCGGCAGCAGTATTGTGGTGAAACCCAGTTGGGAGTCTTATGATCCAAGCGCAAATCAGGTTGTTATAGAAATCGATCCGGAACGGGCCTTTGGCACTGGCAATCACCCGAGCACAGCTCTTTGCATCGAAATACTCGAGCGCATTCTAGGCAGCGCCTCAGCAGAAGAGGCCCATTCGGGTCCTTCTGTATTGGACGTGGGCACTGGGAGCGGTATTTTGGGGATTGTTGCTGCACGCCAGGGGGCGCAGCTGGTCTTGGGCCTGGAGATCGATCCTGAAGCCCTTGAAGCAGCACAGCGCAACGTGGATAGAAACGGCGTTGGGGAGGTCATGTCTGTCGCTCTTACTCCCCTGGATCAGGTGGAGCAGACTTTTGATGTGGTGGTTGCCAACCTCACCGCATCCCTCCTCACTCACATGGCAGATGACCTGGTCGGACACGTTTCTGATAAGGGCTTGTTGTTGCTCTCGGGTATATTGACCGAGCAGGTGGAAGAGGTTGCCAAATGTTTCCAGGCTCATTACTTTAAAGTGGTGGACAGTCGAGCGATTTCGATATTCGGATTTGATAAGTGAGGCCCAGACCAAAGCTGATTTGACAACTTGGATAGGAACTGAGGACTCAAAACCCACAATCGACAATAGTGAGGATCTAATTATGAGTACAGAGGGTTCAGCTCAGAAAGGCCAATTGATCACTCTAAATGATGACGGAACCTTGACTGTTCCTGACAACCCCATGGTTGTTTTCATTGAGGGTGACGGCATCGGCCCCGATATCTCCCGGGCGGCCGTCAAAGTGTTCGATTCTGCGGTGGCAAAGGCATATGGAGGCCAGCGAAAAGTTCAATGGCAGGAGGCGCTGGCTGGAGAAAAAGCTTTTGCAGAAACCGGTCAGTGGTTGCCGGAGCAAACCCTACAGAATCTGCGCCAATGCATAGTGGGCATCAAGGGACCACTTACTACTCCGGTGGGCGGTGGCATCCGCAGCCTAAACGTTACCCTCAGACAGGTTCTTGATCTTTATGCCTGTGTGCGCCCGGTTCGCTACTACAAGGGAGTTCCGGCGCCGGTTCGTTTTCCAGAAAAGGTGGACATGGTGGTGTTCCGAGAAAACACGGAAGATGTGTATGCTGGTATCGAGTGGCCGGCTAATTCTCCTGAGGCCAACCAGTTGGTCAGCTATATTGGTGAGCACCTGAATAGGGAAATCAGGCCTGAATCGGCCATCGGCATAAAGCCCATGAGTAGATTTGCCAGTCAGAGACTGGTGAGGCGGGCCATTCGTTATGCCCTTGATCAAGGCTATCAAAACGTTACCCTGGTGCACAAAGGCAACATCATGAAATATACAGAAGGAGCTTTTCGCCAGTGGGGTTACGAATTGGCAGCAGAGGAGTTTGCAGGACAGACGATCTCCGAGGCGGATGTCTACGAAAAGCATGGAGGCAAACAACCACAGGGTAGGGTGGTCATAAAAGATCGAATTGCAGACATGATGTTCCAGCAGGCGCTGTTGCGGCCGGAAGAGTATGATGTTCTGGCAATGCCAAACTTGAACGGTGACTATCTGTCTGATGCCCTGGCAGCGCAGGTGGGAGGCTTGGGAATGGCCCCGGGCGCCAACATCGGCGATGAGGTGGCTGTGTTTGAGGCCACGCACGGGACTGCCCCCAAATATGCTGGTCAAGACAAGGTCAACCCCAGTTCGCTCATTCTTTCCGGGGCCATGCTGTTTGATTACATGGGGTGGCAAGAGGTGGGTGATCTGATTCGGACCGCATTGGAAGCTACCGTCTCTGCTGGAACAGTTACCTATGATCTGGCCCGCCAGATGGATGAAGCCAAAGAGGTTAAATGCTCCGAGTTTGCCCAAGCAATCGTGGAACGTATGTAAAGAGCATAGGGC
>CAMYLW010000561.1 GCA_947259475.1 Thermodesulfobacteriota bacterium | reverse complement strand
GTCTTCGAGGAGGGTGACGACTCGATCGACCGTGAGGACCCGTTGTTAAACGCGATGGTGCAACGCGCGATCGCGTATTACAACGACTTTAAGTCGCAAATTACCGTGACTTTATGTTTAAATATGCTCCACTAGATGCTAAATATAATAACAATAGGTAACAACCAATAGCTTTTGCGGACTTTCATGAACTCCCAAAATTCAATGAATATAGACTTATTAGCCATGAGTTCTCTCTGGAATCTTTTCAGGAATTGCTCCCTGGGTTGTGCCGGCACCGGTCTGCTTTATATTGCCGCACTTGGAGGCTGTCAATTATCTACATCTATCCCTGATTGTGGGTAAAAACGGGCAATGCTGTCGGCGATGATCTTAAGTTCGAAGGGCTTATGCACCACCGCGTCGAAGCCAGCGCTTTGCTGCAAGACGAGCTACTTCCTAGTCATGGTGAAAACCCCATCCCATCCTGGTTGCGGCGGTTTCTCTCGCAGTTCGGCTATGCGCTGTAGATAGAGTCGAGCCGCGAAGTCATCCGGTATTCTATTCAGTACTTCATGAAATTTGTCTTCGGCTATTTCCCACTCTTGGGAACGATAATGGTGCAGCCCTTGAGCAAAAGGCTCAATGATCGCAACTCTGGGGTCCTCTTCACTTCGAAGTGCCACCAGTTCGTAGATTTTCGCTGGCTTTGCCCTGCCTTTGACCCGAACCGCATCTAGTTCCCGACACAAAAAGTCATCTTTCACCCGCTCATGGGTGAATTCGCTGATCACCACCTGGGTGCCATATTCCTTGTTTATGCCTTCCAGTCTGGAAGCCAAATTCACCGAATCCCCCATGACCGTGTAATCGAAGCGGCGCTCCGAGCCCATATTCCCCACCACCATGGGGCCGGTGTTGACTCCGATTCCTATATCAAGCCTCGGTGTCCCTTCTGCTTCCCATTGCTGCTGCATCTTGGTTAAACGATCCAACATCTTCAGGGCTGTACGGCAGGCCCGCGCCGGATGATCGGTCTGTTCCAAGGGTGCACCCCACACGGCCATGACTGCGTCACCAATATATTTGTCCAGCAGCCCATCAAACTCAAAAACTACGTCGGTCATTTCCGTGAGGTATTCGTTGAGAAGATTCACCAGTGCCTCGGGCTCCATCTCTTCAGCCAAGGTAGTAAATCCCCGAATATCCGAAAAAAGAACAGACAATTCCTTTTTTTCTCCTCCCAGCTTCAACTTATCGGGATTCTTCAACATCTCGTTGACAACTGAGGGAGTAACGTAGAAGCTGAAGGCGCCACGGATCTTTCTCTTCTCTCGCTCTTCCACAATGTAACGGTACAAGGTAACTGCTGTATAGACAATCACCATTGTCAGCAACGGATAGACTGCGTTCAGCCATATGCCCTTTTGAACAAACAGTTTCTGGCTCGCCATCAAGTACCCAAAAAAGAGGACACCAATGAGCAAAACACTGAAGATAACTCTCGCGGAAGCACCAACCCAGTTACCAAGCCCATAAAAAGGATTGCTCCTAAATCAAAAAGAGAAGCCCAGTCGGGTCGAAAGAGAAAGTTCTGTCTGAGGATGTTATCTGCCACATTGGCATGTACTTCCAAACCAGGAAAGGTATTGTTGAAAGGGGTCACTCTTATATCATAAACTCCGATTGCAGTACTGCCTATGAAAACAATCTTATCCCTGAAGGCATTGACTGGAGTGCGCCCGGCCATGATGTCCGCCACGGAGTAGTGGGGAAAAGTCTGCGGCCCACCGCGAAAATTGATGAGCATTCGTCCCTTTTCATCGGTGGGTATTGTCACCGGACCGAGCTGAATGGACTCGATGCCGTGGTCTGCTACCCGCACACGTAAGGGAATATTGCCCACATAAGAACGCACCGTTTCCAGGGAAAGAGCCGGATAGAAACGGTCCTGGTAGCGGATTACCAAGGGGATCCAGCGTACCGTCCCATCTATATCCAAGAAAATATTATAGTAGCCAGCTATACGGCTGGCCTGGACCAATTTATCTATGTTGGATTCAGGCAACAGGGCTTCGTAGACTTCTACTTTTTTCGCCTGGGGGCTAAGAAACTGGACGAGCTTGACCGCGCTTGCCCCGGTATTGCTCCTTTTGTTGTCGAGTTCATCCTGGCTCAGATGGTCGATCTCCTCTTGGGAAAAATGGAAAAAGTAACCGAGCACTACCGGTGCTTTGGATCTTCGAATGGCTGCAGCCAGAATGCTGTCATTATCCGCTTCTGCACGCGCTTCCTCCAGGAATCTTTCAAGCTTTGGGGCTCTCAAGCCGAGGCTGCGAGTTTCCTGTTGCATGGACTCGATGAACTTGAGATTGTTGTTTTCGTCAGGCTCAGAGAAGACGATATCCAAGGCAATTACCTTGGCACCCTCCTCTGAAAGACGGGTAATCAGCTCTGCTATTTTGGCCCGTGGCCACGGCCACCTGCCAATTTCGTCAAGGCTTTTTTCGTCAATTGTTGCCAGCACTGCAAAAGGACCGGCGGCTTCCTTCCCCCGGGTGAGGAAACGAACATCCAGAGATCTCCGCTCGATACGATCGAGAAAAGGATTTTTTGCCATATAGAAATAAACCACCAAGCCCGTGAGAAAAAGACTGAGTAAAAGTACATGTGTCCAACTATGTCTTTTCATAGTGCTACCGGGCAAACTCTCCGATTCAGGAAACGCTTCACTTAAAATTATAGGTTATTCGTTATTGGGAAAAACATCATCCGCTATTCTTATGTTTCTATGAGTAAAGAAACGTAATTCTAATCATCTTTCTCATAGCACCTATAACCAATAACATATAATTGATAACACATAATTGAGTTTTGAC
>CAMYLW010000559.1 GCA_947259475.1 Thermodesulfobacteriota bacterium | reverse complement strand
TTGGGCTCTGCACTCTGCGATTCCTACGGTTGCAACCTTGCAGCAATTCTGCTAAAAAAGAGACCACTAGGCAGACCGAGAAGCACCTCACCTATTTGGGAAGTGTGAGCGCATGTCGAAAAAATCCAGCTTTCTTGGGCCACGCCACCTCACCATCTTGCTGATATGCCTGGTTGCCATTTGGGTGGTAGCCGCATCCAACTCTGTCATCTCTGTCAAAGTCAGGTCTGGTGACAGTATCAGCTACCTGGCATTCAAACACCTCCACAAATACAACCAAGAAATAATTAATCAGATCAGACTGCTCAATCCTCAAATTAAGGATTTAAATCGCATCCAGGTAGGCCAAACAATACGTCTTCCCAAACGTAAGCCTGCGGTAGCGGTCCCTGAACCAGTTGAACCCACTCCTTCTCCCCAAACTGCACCGGCCAAGAGAATGGTGGCGAAAGGCTCTCGAGCAGTAGTCACTTTTGTTGAAGGTGAGGCGCAGATGACCAGTGCTGGTAGAGATAATTGGCGAAAATTGCAAGTCAACGCACTCCTCAAACCTGGGGATAAAGTCCGGGTTCTGGAAAATGGACGTTTAGAACTAGTTCTGGACAACCGTAGTGTGCTTCGGTTAGCTGGCAACAGCACCCTGGAATTGAAAGAAGTGGAACGCAGACCGAAGAAGGAGAATTACCGTTTCTCCCTGTCTGTAGGAAAGATGTGGACACGGATTACCAGATTGCTCGGCTTTGGCTCTAAGTATCAGGTGGAAACACCCACTGCCATAACCGCTGTCCAGGGCACAGTGTACGACCTTGACGTTGACGCCAACCGGCATTGTGGCGTTTAAACAACTTAATGACGGCGTTAAGGCCTAATGACGGGCGCTAGCCCAGGTGACAACGAAGCGCACGAGCGCGAAGTGTAATGACTTTTGTATGCTTAGTGTTTAGTTAGGTGATGACTCGTGTGAGCTGTCTATTACGGAAATGGCGATCTAGTCCGGAAAAAAGGGCCCTGCCCCTTTTTTGATGAGGATGTGGTAGGCCTTCAAACGGTATGCAGGAGGTAAATTACGTACGTCGCTGAGTACCTGAACAATTCCCTCGCCTTCCACAAATTCATCATCATAAAGCTTACTCAAGGCATAATCCAGAATCAGGCTCAAATAGGGCTCCTTAAGATTGACAAATTTGATGCCTGTTCCCTGAAGCTCCTTTTTCTGAGATGCGCAGGGGCAACTCCACACTGATTCACCTTGAACCTGGATCGAATTCAGGGTTGCGGGTATGAGGAATTCCAAAACCAGCCTTGCATTAAGCTCAATGGGCTCGGAAGTGGTGATAAATAGACCCCCGGTGCTCATATTGACGGCTTTTGCCATGACGGTTGGCCTCCCGTTTCCGCCATATTCACACCGCACTTTGAAATCGACTGGAACTCTAAGCCCGGTTCTTTTACTTCGGTTCATGGCACCTAAACTTGCACCCAATCTCTATCGCTTACAACCTTTGCTTGGAAACACTATCGACTGCTAGATACTTTGCAAAAGCGATACCAGGGATGGCCCAAGTGATTAGAAAACTAAAAACTGCATAATATCAAATTGTTACATAATTTGGTGGAATGAGGATCGTGGCAGGATTTAGCCAAATGGCCAAAAGCCATTTGGCCAAAAGGCCAACTGTTCTCTGGGAGGGGTTTCAATTCAATTGACTGGTGAGGAACGAAATCGGTGGAAGAACCCGCTCCGCCTGCACTTCAATCTTGCTATTCAAGCAACAGGGAGATGACATTTTGCAGAGAGTCAACCCCGATTAGCTCAATGGACTGAAAGGGTGTCAGTCGTTCAACATTGCTCTGGGGCAGGACACAGCGACTAAATCCCAGCTTTGAGGCCTCCTTAACGCGAACATCTGTCCGGCCAACCGCTCGGACTTCACCTGTAAGGCCAATTTCACCCAGAATAATTGTTTGAGGATCTACGGGCTTGTCCAAAAAACTTGAGGCAACCGCTGTGGCGATTGCCAGGTCAACGGCAGGTTCGTCGACCCGGACACCACCCGCCGCATTGACGAAAATATCTTGATGAAGAAGGGAAAGTCCCACTTTCTTTTCCAGAACAGCCACCAGCAGGGCCAACCGATTATGATCAATGCCCATTGAGGTTCGACGTGGTACCGCCAGGCTGGATGGACTCACCAAGGCCTGCACCTCTACCAGGATCGGCCTGGTGCCCTCCATGGCTGCGGTCACAGTGGATCCGGCTGTATCAACAGGTCGCTCTGCCAAAAAAAGTTCTGAAGGATTGCTAATCTCCTGCAAGCCACTGTCTTTCATCTCGAAGACGCCGATCTCATT
>CAMYLW010000558.1:1699-3045 GCA_947259475.1 Thermodesulfobacteriota bacterium | reverse complement strand
AAATGTTCCAAGAGCGTCTCCTTGAGGGAGTCAAACCAGATGCGGTCCTGGTCACCTCCACTATGACCTACTGGTATCCGGGCGTGCAAGAGAGTATCCGGTTGGTCAAAAAGTACTTTTCTGACGTGCCCCTCGTTTTGGGTGGTATCTACGCCACCTTATGCCCGGAGCACGCTACTCGTAACAGCGGTGCCGACCACATACTCCCAGGGCCCGGTGAGACTCAAATATTGAAACTATTGGAGAAGCTAACCGGCTACTCTTCTGAGAAGCCATCTCATAATGTTGAGTTGAACACCTTGCCGTGGCCTGCCTTTGATCTGTTGCCCCAACTCGACTATATATGTACGCTGACTTCTCGCGGCTGCCCCTTTCGCTGTCCCTACTGTGCTTCAGACTTGCTTTTCCCGGAGTTCATTCGAAGAGATCCAATAGAAGTGGTAAACGAACTGGAGTACTGGCATAAAGAGCACTCTATCGTCAACGTTGCTTTTTACGACGATGCGCTTTTGTTAGACGTGACCGAACACCTACTCGTTATGCTCGCGGAGGTAAGACGGAGAGAACTACCTCTGCATTTTCACACCCCTAACGGTCTTCACATCAGTGGGCTCAGTGCTGAAGTTTGTGAAGCGCTCTTTCTTTCTGGTTTCAAGACCGTACGCCTTGGTCTGGAAACAGGTGATGATGAGCGTCAACAACAACTAGGAGCCAAAGTGAAGCCCGGGGCTTTCTCATCCGCCATGGTCAACCTCACCAAGGCAGGTTTTCAGCCTGAGCAGATCGGAGTATACCTCCTTTGTGGTCTTCCAGAGCAGGACCCAAATGAGGTGGCTAACTCTATCCGTATGGTACTAGATCACGGAGCCAGACCTTATCTGGCTGAGTATTCGCCTATTCCCGGCACTCCTTTGTGGTCTGAGGCACTGCGCTCTTCACCCTTTGACCTGGCAAGCGAACCTCTCTACCATAACAACACGATATTGCCTTGCCAGAATGAACACTTCGGTTTGGAAGAGTTGCAGGAGTTGAAGCAGTTGTACAGAGTTTAATCCGCAGAGAAAGGACTCACCACCCGTTCGTTTCACTCACTCGAGGCACGGAGATCAGGGAGATAAAAATATTAGGACACGGGTCCCGCCGTTGGCGGGACTCACAGATTTTCACGGATTAAAGAACGATCCGCGAAGGGCGTCAAGACTAGGATCGCTTAAATAACCCCGCGGTGCGGGGTGTCCCGATAGAAAGCTATCGGGACAAAATGGGAGCCCTGGATGGCTGACATAAGCTAGCTTATGTCAGCCATCAGGTGCTTCCCATTGAACTCTTAAGCGATCCATATCTCC
>CAMYLW010000558.1:0-1629 GCA_947259475.1 Thermodesulfobacteriota bacterium | reverse complement strand
ATGCTGGTTCGCACTGAGTATCAGGAAAAATCTGTAAACGTGTTGCTTGACTGTGGCTATTCTGTGCCGCCCAGATTTTGGCAACTGGGGCTGGATGTGGAAACCCTGGACGGTATTTGGATATCACATTTCCACGCTGACCACGCCTTTGGCCTTCCTGCCTTGCTCGTGCGTTTTTGGGAAGAAAAAAGAAAAAAGGATCTTTATTTTCTAGGACAAAAAGGAATCGAATCCTTTGTTCTGAAGTGTCTGGATCTGGCCTACCCTAACTTTCTACCACGATTAGAATTCTCATTACGGTTCATGGAAGTTGAACCAGGTGAAACTGTAACGGCCCTGGGGTTGTCCTGGAGAACTGAGGTTAACGATCACCCGCAGAGGGACTTGGCCCTGAGACTGGATGCGGAAGGCAAGTCAGTGTTCTACAGTGGTGACGGCCGCCCCACTTCTGAAACCCGTGCTTTGGCAGAAGGCGTCCACTTGATTGTCCACGAGGCTTTCCATCTCTCTACAGATATTCCTGGACATGGCACAATAGCCGGGTGTCTGGAGATGGCGCGAGCTTGCAGGGTGAAAAGACTTGCATTGGTTCATATTCAGAGGAATGTCAGGCGGGAGAGGTTTGATGAGATTAGAGAGTTAGCAAATTCTGTTGAGGATTGCGAGGTCTTGATCCCCGAACCAGGCCATCAGATCAAACTTTAATCACCCCTGATCTATCAGGGCTGCGAGGTAGCCGGCGCCAAAGCCGTTGTCGATGTTCACCACGGCTATTCCTGGAGCGCAGGAGTTGAGCATGGCCATGAGTGCGGCCAACCCCTTGAACGAAGCACCATAGCCCACACTGGTGGGCACGGCAACAATTGGCTTCTCCACCATACCGCCCACCACACTGGGCAGTGCTCCTTCCATACCGGCAACCACTACCAGCACACTGGCCTCCCGCATCTGGTGGAAATGATCTAGAAGGCGATGCAACCCTGCCACTCCAACATCAAAAAGCCGCTCTACCCGACTGCCAATCATTTCCGCAGTGATGGCAGCTTCCTCTGCCACCGGAATATCCGAGGTTCCAGCTGCCAAGACCAGAACGAGCCCACGCCCTTTCTCAGAGACCTCGTGCTGTCGCACGGTCATGGTGCGGGAGATGTCATCATAAACTGCTGTGTTGATCTTTTTTTGTACGTCTTTTGCCTTGGCCGCATCAACCCGAGTCACAAGCACGTTTGTCCCCTGGCTCAACATGGCTTCCATGATTTTTGTGATCTGGTCGGCGCTCTTACCTTCGCCAAAGATCACTTCCGGAAAGCCACGCCTTAGGGCACGATGGTGATCCACCCGGGCAAAGCCAATATCCTCATAGGGCCATGAACGCAAGTTTTCTACGATGGCATCCACATCGGTCTTGCCATCTCGTAAAGCTTGGAGCATTTCTCGAAGCTTTTCTTCATTCACGGTCTTTCTCCATAGTCCATCACCATCATAGTTTACCGCAGAGTGCGCAGAGATCACTTTGCTCCAATCAACCTCTATCGGCGTCGAGCACCTGTTTGACTACCTCCGCTTGTTTGATGGCTATTTGATTGCGATCGCTCATTGCGGCCCGCCCATTGCTGCCCATGGCCTTCA
>CAMYLW010000557.1 GCA_947259475.1 Thermodesulfobacteriota bacterium | reverse complement strand
AGACGGGGTGACTGTGGCTAAGGAAATAGAGCTTGAGGACAAGTTCGAGAACATGGGCGACCAGATGGTGAAAGAGGTGGCCAGTAAAACATCGGATGTGGCCGGCGACGGTACCACCACAGCAACATTGCTGGCGCAAGCCATCTTTTTCCAGGGCCGAAATACAGCGGAGCAGGGCCACACCGCCGCCAGGCACAATGCCCTCTTCCACGGCCGCCCGGGTGGCGTTCAAAGCATCCTCCACCCGTGCCTTCCGCTCCTTCATCTCGGTCTCCGTGGCAGCCCCAACATTGATCACCGCCACACCGCCAATGAGCTTGGCCAGCCGTTCTTGGAGCTTCTCGCGGTCCCAATCAGAGGTGGTTTCTTCAATCTGAGCGCGGATCAGCTTTACACGGGACTCCAGGTCTTTCCGGCTACCACCTCCATCCACGACGGTGGTGTTGTCCTTGTCAACCCGCAGTGTTTTGGCCGTACCCAGATCATTGATGCTCACATTCTCAAGCTTAATGCCCAAGTCCTCTGCAACCACCTGACCTCCAACGAGAATGGCAAGATCTTCCATCATGGCCTTGCGCCGATCGCCAAAACCAGGGGCCTTCACCGCACACACCTTCAAGGTTCCACGCAGCTTATTTACCACCAATGTGGCCAGAGCCTCTCCCTCAACATCCTCGGCAATAATCATCAGTGGCCTGCCCATCTTGGCTATCTGCTCCAATAGGGGCAACAAGTCTTTCAGTGACAAAGTAGGGCGAGATGTAGCCACGGTCAAACTGCATGCCTTCTACCACCTCCAGGGTGGTCTCCATGGCCTTGGCTTCCTCCACCGTAATAACACCCTCTTTGCCAACCTTGTTCATGGCCTCGGCAATGATGTTGCCTATGGTTGCGTCGTTGTTGGCGCTGATGGTTCCAACCTGCGAAATTTCTTTCTGGTCCTTGGTGGGCTTGCTCAGTTTCTCGAGCTCTGCCACTACAGCAACAACCGCCTTGTCGACGCCGCGTTTGATACCCATGGGATTGTGGCCCGCTGCCACCAACTTAGAACCCTGGAAGAAGATGGCTTGCGCCAGCAATGTTGCTGTGGTGGTGCCGTCGCCGGCCACATCCGAGGTTTTACTGGCCACCTCTTTCACCATCTGGGCGCCCATGTTCTCGAACCTGTCCTCAAGCTCTATTTCCTTAGCCACAGTCACCCCGTCTTTGGTGATGGTAGGGGAACCCCATGATTTTTCCAGAATCACATTGCGGCCTTTGGGTCCGAGGGTCACCTTCACCGCATCGGTAAGGGCATTTATGCCATTAAGCAGGGACTCCCTCGCTTTTGATCGAAACTTCAGTTCTTTGGACATTTCTTAGACTCCTTCTTTCTTTTTCCGGATCCCTTTTTTCATTCTCCGCAGAAGCGGATGATTAGGTCGAGAGACAGTCTCTGCCTCAGGATGGCGGAGTTTTTAGGGATCTTGTGGTGAATTGGTTTTAGTAAATTTCCGCGGCAAGCAGCCTACTTTTCCACCACTGCCAGCACGTCGTCTTCGCGCATAATCAACAAGTCTTCACCCTCGATCTTCACTTCTGCTCCTGCATATCTACTAAACAGTACCGTATCTCCCTTTTTGACATCTAGGGGAAGCTTGCTGCCGTCCTCCATGACCTTGCCGGTGCCCACCGCCAAAATTTTTCCCTGTATGGGTTTTTCTTTGGCAGAATCGGGAATGATAATACCTCCTTTGGTGACTTCCTCTTCTTCAGTGCGTTTGACAATGATACGATCGTTCAATGGTTGTAGCTTCATGTCTTGTGACTCCTTTTCAGCTGTTGGTAAAACCGCAGATCCAGGCGTGATGAGTTCCCAAAGTGTTAGCACTCACCTAAGATGAGTGCTAACACATGGCGGAGGATATCCACATCACCTTCAAAAAGCAAACTTTAAATTATCCGATTACACTCTTCAAATAGGAAAATTATTCCATAACTACCAGATAATACAGTTAAACAAAGTTTTTCGCTGTTTTTCGAAGAAAAATTGATAATAACGATTGCGAACGAGTTCGTGCCTACCCGAATCGACAGGTTGGAGTCTCCCTGAGTTTCTCTGGCATAAACCATTACGCTTTGACGTTGGAGGTTGGAGGTTTGAGGCAACAAATCATGAAAGGAAAATGCTTTTTGCCTCTAACCTTAAGGGAAGGTCCGTTAGGCAGACCTGACCGCTCCTCCTACCTCAAACTAGCCGAAAGGCCACCGTCTTCTGTCCTCCGTCCTCTGTCTCCGTGTCCCCATGTCACCGCGTCGTTTGGCTCGTGCCCTATGCCAACAAAAAAGACCGGCTCAGCCGTCCGCTTTTGTCAGACAGTCTGGCCGGTCTCTAGCGATTCAAAACCTAATAACCCAGCCTATTCT
>CAMYLW010000556.1 GCA_947259475.1 Thermodesulfobacteriota bacterium | reverse complement strand
TACCAGGTTCTTGCCCCAGTAACCTGAACCAACAACGATTACTTTGATCATGTCAACGTCCGTTTCTTTGATTGGTTTGCTGTTTAGGCTTGCCTGAAGCTAGGGCTTTCCTTATCCCAAACGACTTGCCTTGTAGAGCACAGGGAATTTCACGGTGAGAAGAATTCACAAGGTGAGACAATAGAGCCAGAGCGTCCATAGATTAGTGGAGCAGCGAATGCGGAGAGAAATTGTTTAGACGACTCCACACTTTTCTATTAATTCGACCACTTTTTTCGCTGCCGCCTTTGCATCTTCCTCATGAGACTGAATTATCAGTTCTGGATTCTCCGGTGGTTCGTAGGGCGCGGAAATCCCGGTAAATTCTTTGATGATTCCCGCCTGGGCCTTCTGGTATATGCCTTTCTGGTCACGCGTGGCACATATCTCAGGCGGACAGTCCACGTGTATTTCTAGAAATTGTCCATCAGAGAGCAAAGATCTAACCTGCTGCCTATCCTGGCGATATGGCGAGATGAAAGCAGTAAGGACTATGATGCCTGCATCCACGAAGAGTCTGACCATCTCGCCGATTCTGCGAATATTTTCGGCCCTGTCCTTTGCACAGAAGGTCAGGTCCGCGCAGAGCCCGTGGCGGACATTGTCGCCATCTAGCACATAGGTGGAGCAGCCTCTTTCGTGGAGTTGCTTCTCCACAATATGGGCAATGGTTGATTTGCCCGAGGCTGACAGGCCGGTGAACCAGATAACTGCGCCCTTATGGTCATGTGCCTTTTCACGATCCTCTCGGCTGACATAGCCGTTGAACCAGGTGATGTTGTTCTTTTTTACAGCTTCAGAATTCATAATCAACTCCGAAAGAGGGTCATTGAGTCAATCCTCAGCGCAGTAGGATGATTCAGCGAGGAAGGGTCAAGACCAACAAAGACAAAAAAACATTTCCAGAAAATCAAAAGAACGCACTATAGCAGCCCTGTACCTCAGGTGCAATACTAAACGGCATAGAAAGAGCTAATTTTCTCCACCACGTAGTCCTGTTGAACCTGATCCAGCTCCGGATAGACGGGCAGAGCCAGGGTTTCGGCCGCGGCTTTTTCGCTTTCAGGGAAATCACCTGCCTTGTAGCCCAGTTCCACGAAGCATTGCTGTTGATGTAAGGCCAAAGGATAGTAGATTTCAGTGCCAATATTTTTCTCAGCAAGATAGGCTCGCAGTTCGTCCCGCTCTTTTGCCCGAATCACGTATTGATTGTAGATGTGACCCACCAATTTCGGATTGCGGATTGCGGATTGCGGATTTATTTCAGAACCGCTTTCCCAAACTGCTTTGGGTGGAACTATGAATCCTTTGTCGACCAGACTAGATTGTTGGAAAAGGGAATTGTAGTATGCGGCGTTTTGCCGCCGTTTGGCTGTCCAGCCATCCAGGTATTTCAATTTGACCAAGAGCACAGCAGCTTGGAGAGCGTCCAGCCGGAAGTTCCCCCCCACTAAATGATGATAATACTTGGGCTTCGATCCGTGAACACGCAAAATCTTGAGCCTGTCTGCCGTTTCCGCATCATTGGTGGTCACCATGCCGCCATCGCCGAAGCCTCCCAGATTCTTGGTGTCACCATGCCGCCATCGCCGAAGCCTCCCAGATTCTTGGAGGGAAAAAATGAGAAACAGCCAAAGTGACCCATGGAACCAGCCCGCAATGGCACCTCCTTATGTATGGAGGGATATTCGGCTCCAATGGCCTGGGCACCATCTTCAACGACCACCAAGCCATACTCATTTGCTATTTCCAGAATACCATCCATGTCAGCGCATTGACCGTAGAGATGTACCGGCATGATGGCCCTGATGCTCACACCGCTTTCCCCATGTACAAGTCTTCCTGCGCCAGATTCGAACCTACATTCTGCCTCTACGAATGCTTTTATAGCCCCGGGATCAACATTGTACGTCGCCGGGTCGATATCTACGAAGAAGGGTCTGGAAAAAGCCCGAACGATAGAGCCCCCGGTGGCAAAAAAGGTAAACGGCGTAGTAATAACTCCATGGCCATACCCAATCCTAGCGGCCATCAGAGCTATAAGGAGACCGTCAGTCCCTGAAGAGACCCCCACCGCACACTGGCAGCCGCAGTAAGGGGCTACAGCTTCCTCCAGCGCCTCTACTTTGGGGCCGAGGATAAAGTGCTGCGACTCAAGGACCTCATCCACCGCTTCCTTGATCTCATCTCGAATGGTTTGATACTGTGCCTTCAGATCGAGCAGGGGAATTTTCATAACCGTTTATCCAATCCAGCAATTCACCATTTACTCATTCGGAATGGTCGCGCAGATGCAAAATGCGTTCCGCCGCCACTCCAATCGAGACAAGGCGATCAAAATGGCTTTGAATATCCTCTGTCTGGGTAAGGAGAACGTACTCATAACCGTCGTTGCCTAGCTGTTCATAGCTTTTTACCATGTGACCAAAGAACTTCTGTCCCTCATATTTATCATCAAATACTCCGGTCAGCCTTATTGAGGTGTCCTGCAGGAACAGGTGTGCCAATTCAGCAACTTCGCCGCAGCCGTATAGTGTTATTCTCTCCACACCCTCCTGCTCCAGTCTGCCAAACAAGGTGACCAGCATTTCCCTGATCTCCCGGTAGAACCCAACGGAGTACCGGATATATTCATAGGTGAGACGGGATTTCTCCAGGGCACCTTGTGGAGTCAGCAGATATTTCGCTCTGTTTTTTGGAATAGTGGTGATCTTGAAGTAGCCTGTCTTCGCAAGTCTCTTCATAAACGCATTGACCAGTCCCAGAGAGATGTTGAGATCACGCGCTAGCTCTCTCTGGGTGGGAGGGTCACTGGAGTCAACAGCCTCTAACAGCTTCAGTGTTCTGAGTTTATCTTGGTCCATTTGTTCAAAGAATATGGTAAGCGGTGAGCAGTGAGGGGTAAGAGGTTTATCTCTCTAAATGATCCAGAGGAGACGAAAAACCGAAAGCAGAAATTCCTTCGTACCTGGTGATTCTCGTTCTGTCTGACCTTTCCCGCTTTTCTCGCTGCCGGAGCGACGCTCCGGCACAGCTCCGCCAACTCGGTTACATGGGAAAACCG
>CAMYLW010000555.1:1763-2446 GCA_947259475.1 Thermodesulfobacteriota bacterium | reverse complement strand
GCTGAACGTCTTGAAACATTTGATTTTCCCGTCATGATCGCTGCCGAATGGGGTCAGGACACGCGCCTGTTCAAAATTCTCAAGGACCCAAATACATCGAAGACCCGAAAATTAAAGATTTTATCCCTTCTACCTGAAGTGCAATCTCATGAAGCGCTCCCTTACCTTAAAGGGTTTATTCAGGATACAGATAAAGAATTAGCAGAAGAAGCCATCGTCGCCCTTTCTTCGACCGGAAGCGACGCCATCCCCTTACTGACGGAAGTCTTTCAGACCAATACTGACTCAGCCATTCGCGCAGCCGCCGCAAAAGGGTTGGGAGATATTGGGTCGCATACGGGTGATCCCACAATAACTCCACCTCTCCTGGATTATCTCATCGAAGATTTAAAACATATGAAAACATCTGCAGACATTGATTTCCCTGTCCTTACTGAAGTGGTCTGGAGTTTAGGAAAACTTCGCAATGAAAACTCGATCCCACCAATCAGAGAATTAGAAAAGAAGGTTTGGCTCATTTACGACACATCAAAAGAAATGGAAGAACTTCGAGATGCTACCAATTGGACCGTCAAAATGGTGGATATGGATGGGCAAATACAATAGTGCATGTTCGATGGTCTGGCTGTGCTGTGCTGTCGATACTTCTGATGGCTCCACTTAGCCTGGCCCAAGTGGTCGGG
>CAMYLW010000555.1:0-1674 GCA_947259475.1 Thermodesulfobacteriota bacterium | reverse complement strand
GTGGTCGGGAAGCTTGGGGAAATGGATCGGCTGGAACAACAAGCCGATGACCTTGCGGCCCAAGCCGATCCGGAGGGAGCAGCCCTGGCTATTGGCAAGGCTGCCATGAGGGCCAACCTTTTAACAACCGAGTCTCAAAAGCCTGCCGCTAGAGAAGTTTTTCAAGCCGCGTCTCTGCTCTATCGCGCCCAAGAATTGGGCTTTCGAGCCTTAGCGCTGTTCGAACGAACCGGAGGTACCCCACCCGTCCCTGCCGGCGTCTGCCAATACCTTCTCCAAGGACATCAAAAATTGGCTGATTCCAAGGACCAGCTAGAACGCATGACTTCCGTATCGCCGGAGGAGATTAAAGTCAGACGGGAAAATCTTCTCCAGAAAAATGAAGAATGGGAAAATCTCTTGCTTGGATTACACCAAGACTTTGCCTGTTCAGATACCCTCACTAAAAAATAAATTCAACCTCAAATTGCCTAGGTTTGCCCTCTCTATTCTCTCAAAGCCGAAAGCCATCTTCTCAACCTTCAACTCTATTGTTATGCAAGATAATTTCCAAAGGCTTCTTGCCTTTTATCATGCCAGTAGAAGCTGCCATGCCGCATGGAATTCCCTGAGGACTCTATCCCTCCCATTGTCCGCAGCCTGCCGCCCGTCTCCCTGGTCGGACGCTCACATCACTCGGCGGGCCTTGTTTGAGTGCAGCGAGTTGGCCCGCTCTCCTGTGGTTTGCGTACGTCCACTCTGATGTGCCCGGGCGGGGCGTCACTGTTGCATGGTGAGTCTCGAAGAGCGCGACGGTTGTTGGGTCCTTTTGCTCCACAACAAAGGTTGCGCCTTTCGGGACGCGCCAAGCAACAAGCTCGGCTGCCGGGCCGAAACTCAGCATCAAGTGTACATTCACATCATTCCCAGTGAGTAAGATGTGGGTGGAAGCAAACATTGTTTTGCTCCAAACACAGCAGAAGTTTATTGGAATCACTATAATTCCTTCCCTTCAAGCATGTTCCGCAACTTTGCTACACTCCATCAAGGACTTCACGATGCCCTCCCCTTCTATCACTGCCTCGATGCTCTATAATCTCGTCAGCTGCGAGCATCGCTTGTACCTGGATACCTTTGGCGATTTCTCCCAACGCGGCGAACCGAACGCCTTCATTCAACTATTATGGGAAAAAGGCACGCTCTTTGAAAAAGAGGTGATGGCCGCGCTGGCCCTTCCTTTCCTGGATCTTTCCTCCTATCGAGGAGAAGCGAAGGAATGCCGCACGCGAGAAGCGATGGAACAAGGCGTGACGCTCATTTATAGCGGCCGGCTATCAGTCGATAATCTTTTAGGGGAACCCGACCTCTTACGCAAAGAAGGCGCAGGATATGTGGCTGGCGATATCAAATCCGGATCGGGAGAGGAAGGGAACGAGGACCAAGGTAAACTGAAGAAATCCTATGCCGTCCAGTTAGGCTTATATACCGATATCCTCGAACGCTTGAAATACTCACCAGGCCGCTGGGGCTTTATCTGGGATATTCATGGGAAAGAAGTGCGCTATGACTTCTCCCAACCCCAAAGTAGCCGCACTCCGCAAACCTGGTGGGACCTCTATCAGTCGTTTCGCCAACGCGCCCAGGATATTCTTGAACAACAGCAGGCCACGCAAGCAGCTTATAGCAGCGGAACCT
>CAMYLW010000554.1 GCA_947259475.1 Thermodesulfobacteriota bacterium | reverse complement strand
TGTGTTCATAGGCGCACATCCTCTCTGACGATTTTGCGAGGTCCACCATCCCTGCTGCTGACCCAGTCCTTAGGATCAGTGGGCTCGGCGAAGAAGTCCAGTTGTCCAAGTTCCTTTAGCCGCTCGAATATGAGGTGCCAGCCGCAATCCGTATCGGGACTGACTTCACACTTGCCCTTTTCCGAACCCCCACAAGGGCCGTTCAACATTCGTTTCGAGCAACGGGAAATCGGACAAATCCCTCCGGTGCTGGCCAAGATGCACTGGCCGCAGGCCTGGCAGCGCTCCGCCCACACGCCCCGCTCTTCGGTGACCCCGATAAAGCAGGTATCCACCCCTGGAAATATGGGCTTTTTTCGATACATCTCTGCCATGAACTGCACTCCAGCACCACAGGCCAGGGAAACTATCGCATCGTAATCATCAATCTTGTCCATGAGCTCGTGCAGGTAATCTTTATCACATTGACGGGTCATACTGGTTTCGTCGATCTCCATGCGCTTGCTCTCTTTGGAGAAATAGAGCCGCAAGGCAGAGGCCACCACCTGCACCTCCTTGCTCCCGCCGGCTTCACAGACGGTGACACAGCCGTCACAGCCGGCTATCAAGACCTTGTTGAAGTCTTTGATCTCGTCAATTATCTCTTCTATGGGTTTGGGTCTTGCCATAATCATGCGGCCACCTCCACTTTCGATTTCTTAGAAGCCAATTTTTTCGCTTTCCTGACGGGGCTGGGCCCCAGTTCTTTCACTTTCTCGGTCATCTCCCGGGCAATTTCGGCAAACCTTGGACCCTCCCCGGCGGAGAGGTTGTACATGGCCACCCTTTCCGGTTCCATCCCAATTTTTTCCAAGATCTCCTGAACATAGATCACTCGCTTTTTTGCCCGCAGGTTGCCCGTCTGATAATGGCAGTCCCCCTCCAGACAACCGGCGACCATAACGCCATCGGCGCCCTCCTCCAGGGCCTTCAACATATGGATATTGGCCACCCTGCCGCTGCAGGGGACTTTGATAATCTTGATGTTCGTGGGATACCTAAGTCGCATCGAACCTGCCAGGTCCGCCGCAGAGTAGGCTCAGTAGTTGCAGCAAAACATTCGGAGACACAAACCCCACAACCCTGACACAGGGCCGGGTTGATCTCCGAGACGTTGTCTTCATTAATCCGGGGAACCCCGTAAGGACAACTCATGACACAGACCAGACAGGCGGCACAGCGCTCCGGATCCACCACGGCAACGGCACCGCCGACACGTAGCTCCTCTCCTGCCAAAAACGATCCGGCCTTGGAAGCGGCGGCCAGTGCCTGAGCGATGCTTTCACTCATTAGTTTCGGCGCATGGGCAGTACCGCAGAGGTAGATCGCCTCCGAGGAAAAATCAACTGGTCTTAGTTTGGCATGGGCCTCGATAAAGAAACCGTCACTATTGCGCGGCAGCTTAAGCAGAGATGCCAGCTCTTCAGTGTCCGCTGCCAAAGTGGCAGAACCCAGAACCACAGCGTCAGCACTCATCTGCACCGGGCGCTTCAGCACCTGGTCCGTAAAGGTGACCTGGAGTCCATTACCGTTAATACTCGCCTGAGGTGGCTGGTCAGCGCTGTAGCGAAAAAACAGGACACCCTTGTTTCTTGCCTCTTTGTAGTAGTCTTCCAGCAGACCGTACATTCTCATATCCCGATAGAGGATGATGGCCTCCATATCCGGGTTCAGCTCCTTGAGTTCCAGCGCGTGTTTCACCGCTCCCTGACAACAGACGCGGCTGCAGTTGGGATTATCCTCATTGCGGGAGCCAACACACTGGATCATCACCACCCTCTGCCACTTGGCCGCTTCTTTGGAATTCTCATGTAAGAAGTTGCCAAGATCCAGCTGGGTCATCACCCGGTCATCTTCGGAGTAGAGATATTCTTCAGGCTTGTGCTCCACTGCGCCGGTGGCGATTATGGTCGCACCGTGGTCTATTTTCCGTTCATACATACCGGGGCCAACCAATACTTCAGTGGTGAAGTTACCTTTAGAGCCGCCAAATCCGACAACAAGTGCCTCGGTTAGCACCTGGATAATCTCGTTGGTCTGTACTTCCTCGATGAGGTTGTCCATATATTTTTGTACATCTAAACCGTCTATGGTGTGGTGGAGATGACGTGCCATACCCCCCAATTCCTTTTCCTTCTCCACCAGGACAACCTCGAAGCCCTGTTGACCCAGATTCAAGGCCGCATTGAGGCCTGCCACCCCGCCGCCGATTACCAACCCCCGCTGTTTGATCTCTATCATTCTCTCTTCAAGTGGCTCCAGGAGGGCGGCCCGGGCCACAGACATCCGTACGAGATCTTTGGCCTTTACCGTGGCCTTATCCGGGTCGCTCATATGCACCCAGGAATCTTGATTACGGATGTTGGCCATTTCAAAGAGGTACTTGTTGAGGCCGACCTCGAGCAGGGTTTCTCGAAACAGATCTTCGTGAGTGTGGGGGGTGCAGGCGGCAACCAGCATGCGGTTGATACCCTTTTCCTTGATGACTTCCGCCATATGCACCTGAGTGTCCTGGGAGCAAGTAAAGAGGTTGTCCTCTACATGCACCACATTTGGCAAGTTCCTGGCGTATTCTCGAACCGCCGGCACGTCCACAATGCCGCCAATATTAATGCCGCAGTTGCAAACGAAAACACCGACGCGGGGCTCTTCTTCACTAATGTCCCTTTGCTCTGGCAATTCCTTTATTTTGGTAGCCGCCCCCGAGGCTTCCATTACTGATTGGGGAATATCTTTGGGGCCCTGCAGGGCGCCACAGACATAAACACCAGGTCGCGAAGTGGTCACTGGCGTCGAAGCGTCTGTCAAGGCAAAATTGTGTTGGTTGAGTTCAATACCGAGGCGTTTGCAGAGTGCAATGACTTCCTCACCCACCTCAAAACCCACGGACAAGACCACCATGTCGAAGACTTCACTCTGGAGCTCACCCTGCTCATCCACATAGGCGAGACGTAAATCGCATTCGCCCTCGGGTTCAATACTGTGGATGCGCGAGCGGATAAAGCGGACGCCCTCTTCCTGAGCGCGGTTGTAGTACAGTTCGAAATCCTTGCCGTAGGTTCTCATGTCCATAAAAAAGATGGCCGTATCCAATTCACCGTGGGCGTGCTCTTTGGCGATGACCGCTTCTTTGATGGCGTACATGCAGCAGACTGCCGAGCAGTAGGAGTTATCACAGTGGTTGATATCCCGTGAGCCCACACATTGCAGCCAGGCAATCCTTTGCGGCTCTTCCCGGTCATAGGGACGCATAAGGTGACCCTGGTAAGGTCCTGAGGCACTCAAGATGCGCTCAAATTCCAGACTGGTAACCACATTCGGTAGGTCCATATAGTTGTAAGTCTCAAACCTGGACGGATCGAAGACGCCATTACCCGGCGCCATTATTACCGCGCCTACTTCCAGTTCGGTTCGGCGGGGCTTGTCGTCGTAATTGATAGCTTCGGCCAAACAGACCTTTTCACAAAGGCCGCAGCCGACGCAGACGCTACGGTCTATGACAAAGCCTCGAGGCATGGCTTGTGGATACCTCATGTACGTAGCCTCTCTGAGATCGAGGCGTTCGTTAAATTCATTAACAGCGGTTGCCGGGCATACCCGACTACACTCACCGCACGCTGTGCACTTCTCCATGTCAATGTAGCGAGGGTGATTGATAAGCTTGGTCGTGAAGCTACCGGTCTCACCTTCGAGACCTTCCACTTCGGTGTTGGTGATCATGTTAATATTGAGATGCCGGCCGACCTCCACCAGCTTGGGGGAGATGATACACATGGCACAGTCGTTTGTCGGAAATGTTTTGTCCAGTTGTGCCATGATGCCGCCAATGGTTGGAGACTTGTCAACCAAATGGACATAGTAACCCGCATCGGCCAGGTCGAGAGAGGCCTGCATCCCGGCGACTCCTCCTCCGACCACCATTACGGCACCTACCTTCTTACTATCTTTTGACTTTGCCATAGCTATTCCTTATCGAGTTTGCAATTGACCGCTTCATCTCAGTGTTATGCAGCCATGAGCACGAACTTGGCTGTTGTACCCTCGAATTCATGGAATTCTGCCTGCCCAGCTCTTTCGAGATCGTTCAAGCGCAAGGAGACCGTATAGACCGGCAATCCGGCCTTGCCGGCTATTTCACGAACGGACTGCGGCTCATCCGCGAG
>CAMYLW010000553.1 GCA_947259475.1 Thermodesulfobacteriota bacterium | reverse complement strand
CGCCAAGACTCGGATCATTCAAGTATGCTGAGCATATGTTAACTATTTGGAACTAATCGAGACTAAACATATATAGCAGAGATTCAAACTTGCGAGATACTTGGGAGGCATACAATATCTGGCGCAGCCTGAGGCTTTAGACCTTTTAGCTGGAAATACCATTCAGGTTTGCCGCTTGCCCATCGGGACGCGAAAGCTCATCGAGCCATACCCGGAGAAGCTTGAAACCTAGGGATAAAATGACGGCCCCAACAAATAGACCAATAAATCCCATTGAAAGAAACCCTCCGATGGCTCCAAGAAAAACGACGAGCATGGGCACCGGAGCACCTCGTCCCAGGAGTATGGGCTTCAAAATATTATCCACTAAACAAACCGGAATAAGCCAGGCCGTCAACAATCCAGCAGTAAGAGTGCTTGCGGTTGAGAACATGTAGATGATCACCGGAATGACGACCGGTAGAATCCCGATTTGAATGATGGCCAAAAACAGACAGACAAACGCCCAAAGACCTGCTCCCGGCACCCCAGCTAGCACAAAACCGGTACCTGCCAATAGTGACTGAATAATGGCAACACCCAGAAGCCCTTTGACCACAGCGCGCACGGTTTGCGCCGAAATATCAGCAAAGTCAGCGCCACGCTCTCCGGCCAGACGCACGAACAGGTCTCTTGCCATGTCTCCGCTTCCCTTTGCATTGGCCATGAAAATTCCAGCGATGATGATCGAAAGGGCAAATTGCAGCAATCCCAGAGCGGTGCGCATCGCCGACCTCAGCAGCCTCAAGCTCATTGCTCTGACCTGAGGTTGAAACCGGATCAGCGTCGCTTTGAGGTTTTCCGAAGCATCATACCATTCGCTCTTCAATGACTTGCCGATAAAGGGCCACTTCTCGATACCATCTGGCGGAGGCGGCATTGTCATTTCGCTGCTCTGTATCCTGCCGTTGATATATTTCACCCCATCAACAAGCGAGCCTACCATCCGGACGCTGGGGAGGATGATACCAAGGAGCATAACCACAGTAATTATGGCAGCCGCCAACTTGCCACGGCCCCCCAGGACATTTCTGAGTCTTCTGCAAACGGGGTAGAATGCAATAGCAAGGATGGCTCCCCAGATCACCAGAGAGATAAAGGGCCTTAATATCTGGAAACACAATACTATCAAAAGGGCTATAACGCCGATTCGAATCGCTATATCAATTGCTGGTCCTGTGTATTTTTTTTCTTGGGCAATTTTGTCTGGTTCGGTCATAAGGATTCCCCTATGGTGAAATCCGGGCTAGTACTGGAACCCCAGCGATAAGATATATTCGTGGTCAGATCTATTGTCTCCCGGAGCAGGATCGTTGTCCCAATCCCAATTCCATTGGGCAGTCAGGTTGAAGTATTTATACAAATACATTCGTATTCCTGTTCTGCTGATAAGCAATATATCACTGGTGTCTTAAGCTGGCCCAAGCTCTACTGACAGATTTGTCAACTCCGTTTCATAAAACTGATATCCTGGCCCCACGCTGGGAACAAGGCGCAAATCGAGATCCTTGTTCACGTCGGTTTCAAAAAAAGTAGAGCCATAGATATAAAACTTCTGGGTGAGGAATCGGTCATATTTACCAAAGCCTTTCGATTTTTCAGCTGTCTTGTCACCGTCAGCTTTGTCTAGTTCGTATTCCCCTTTAAAAGTAAATCTGTTCTTTTCAGACCTGAGAGAAAGTTCACCATCCACATCATACTCTTCAGTGTCAGTATTTCCTGTTTCGATATTGACCCCAATGTTCAACCGGGCCTTAACCTCGAGACCACGCTCTGGCGGTGTGGGATTGATAGCTTTCACTTCATCGAGATCGACGGCGAGCCTTTCCACGGTCTCGTCCACCAGTTGCAGTTCTATTTGCCCCTCTGGCGCGGGTACCATGCTTCCCAAAAATGAAGTATCGTCATCAAGCACCATCTCAATGGGTGAATCAGTTGTCAAAGCTGTGATTTCATCCCAGTTAATGGACATTTCTCCAGCATAAGGGGTTTTGAAGATCAACACCTTATTTTCCATTTTTTTCACAGTACCCGTGATGCGATCGCCATTCTTGAGCCAGATCTCATCTGCCATGACACTCTTTGCGGCCAAAAGCATAGATACAACAAAGATAGCTACCGCTAAGCGATTGACCTTCATCACGGCCTCCATACCTGAATCTCTTTCCGGC
>CAMYLW010000552.1 GCA_947259475.1 Thermodesulfobacteriota bacterium | reverse complement strand
GAGCTTTATTTAGATAGGGTGCATGGTTGTTTGGGATCTAGCATGAGGTTTTCTGTGCCCTGGTAAGCTTCCAACTTTCTCGAAAGCCCTGAGGTTGCCTGACTGCCTTAGGATTCTTTCTTTCTATGACAAGAGGTAGTGACATGAAACATCAATTCGACGTCATCATTGTGGGTGCTGGTTTGGCTGGCTTGCGCGCCGCCATCGAACTCGGTGAGGACACCAATGTCGCCGTGCTCAGCAAGGTCTTTGCCACCCGCTCCCATTCCGGCGCCGCCCAGGGAGGTATTGGCGCCGCCCTTGGTAATGAAGAAGAGGACAACTGGGAATGGCACATGTTCGACACAGTTAAAGGGAGCGATTATTTGGGCGACCAAGATGCCATTGAAATCTTAGCACGCGACGCTCCCCGCACTATCTACGAGTTGGAACACCTCGGGGTGCCTTTCAACCGAACTCCTGAAGGTAAAATCGCTCAGCGGGCTTTCGGCGGCCACACCCGTAACTTCGGCGAGGCCCCGGTGAAGCGAGCCTGCTTTGCAGCGGACCGTACTGGCAGGGTAATCCTCGATACCCTCTGGGAAAAGTGCCTCCAGAGGGGCATCCGAATTTTTGATGAATTCCAGCTAATGTCTTTGCTTGTCAGTGAAGGCCAATGTCATGGAGTGATCGCTTATGAGCTCGCCACCGGACAATTACACACTCTCCACAGTAAGGCGGTTCTCCTGGCTACCGGCGGCTATGGGAAAGTGTACAAAACCACTTCCAATGCCTTTGCTTCAACTGGAGACGGCTTGGCCATTGCTTTTCGCGCCGGAGCTCCCCTGGAAGACATGGAGTTTGTCCAGTTCCACCCCACCGGCATTTATAAATTGGGCATTTTAATCAGCGAAGCAGCTCGAGGTGAAGGAGGCGTCCTGCGCAATAATGAGGGTAAAAGATTCATGGAGCTCTACGCTCCTGTGATCAAAGATCTGGCGCCACGCGACATGGTAAGCCGCTGTATTTTGGAAGAAGTTCGAGCCGGCAGAGGTATAGACGGCAAGGATTATGTTCACCTGGACCTAACCCACCTTGGCGAGGAGGTCCTCAATACCAAGCTGGCAGAAATAACTGGATTTGCCCGCACTTATTCGGGTGTGGAGCCGATAAAAGAACCAATTCCAGTCCAACCTACCTGCCACTACATGATGGGAGGAATTGCCACCGACGCCGACGGCAAAGTCATTACCGACAGTGAAGGCACACCATTTCCCGGTCTTTATGCTGCCGGGGAATGCGCCTGTGTTTCCGTACACGGGGCCAACAGATTGGGCTGCAATTCCCTTCTGGACATTCTGGTCTTCGGCAGGAGAGCTGGCAAGGAGATGCGGCGCTATATCCACACCGTCGGGCTTTCTCCACTTCCAGCTAATCCTGAAAAAGAGGTTGCCGACAAGATTTCCGCCCTCATGGAGAGCAATGGTAATGAGAAGGGCGGCCCCATTCGAGAGGAACTGCAAGAAGTGATGATGGATAAAGTCTCGGTTTTCCGTCAGCGCTCAGGACTAATCGAGGCCCTGGAAAAAGTGAGAGAACTCAAGGGACGGTATCAGAAAATTGCCATACAGGATATGGGGAGTTGTTTCAACCGTGACCTGCTTGATGCCATAGAATTAGACTACATGTTGGAACATGTTGGATCTGGCTGAAGTGATTACCCTGGGGGCCCTGACCCGTGAAGAGAGTCGCGGGGCTCACTCCCGGGAAGACTTTCCTGATCGTGATGACCAAAAGTGGTTGGTCCATACAATGTTTCGCTACTCTAAAGAAGAAGGGCCACAGGTCTTCTTCAAACCAGTGACCATAACCAGATTCCAACCCAAGGAAAGGAAATACTAAGATGAAATGCACCTTTATCGTCTACCGTTTCGACCCGGCGGTGGATAAAGAGCCCAGGTATCAGGAATACATGGTCGAGGCAGAGCCCACAGACAAAATCCTGGACTGTTTGAACAAGATACGGTGGGAACAGGACCCCACCCTGAGCTATCGCTATTCCTGTGCCCATGGGATCTGCGGTTCGGACGCCTTGATGATCAATGGCAGGATAGAGCTAGCCTGCCAGAAGCTGGTCAGGGATTTCAAAACCGCCAACAATTTTGTGATTGAACCTTTGCCGCTGTTTAAGGTTATTAAGGATCTGGTAGTGGACATGGACCCGTTTTTCGAAAAACACCGAACTGTGAGACCATATCTCATCAGTGATGAAGATCCGCCTGAGAAGGAGTGGCTGCAAGATCCTGAAAACCAGAAGTTCTTTGAACCTGCACTCGCCTGCATCCTGTGCGGTTCGTGCACTGCAGCCTGCCCAATAAACCGATCAAACGACAAGTATCTCGGTCCTGCGGCTTTGCTGAGAGGTTTTAGGTATGTGGCTGATTCCCGCGATACCGCCACAGGAAGCAGACTGACTCAGCTTGACAATGAAGACGGTGCCTGGGGGTGCAAAAGCATGTGGTGGTGCACAGACGTTTGCCCCAAGTCCATTCCAGTGACCAAGTCTATTGCCCAGATCAAACGGCTTATTAAAGAGGAAGAAAAAAGAAAGACAGCGGGCAGTTAGCAGCAAGAAATAAGGAGTCAGGAGCCAGGAGCCAGGAGCCAGGAGGAAAAAACGCAAATATTTTTTTGACCTCCTTGCTACTGGCTCCTTAAACCCTGCGCTATGCCTTTTCATAG
>CAMYLW010000551.1 GCA_947259475.1 Thermodesulfobacteriota bacterium | reverse complement strand
TGCAAAATCCGCTTGATCTGAGAGCATAATTGACATCTTACTAAAATCTGATACTCTGCCACTGCGCAACCCCGGATATTTCATGAATTGCTGTCGCGAGACCGCGAAGATGGGTGTACCACCGGGAAACCGCAGGGAGTTGGTCCCGAGGCGTACCTGAACGGTGCGTTGCAGGGAGCAACACCCGAGGACGCCCGGGAGGACGGCCATATCCGTGGTCGCAGCAGGCGATTCATGAAATATCCGGACTAGACAGTCGGTAGGAAATGCTGGGGCTCACCCAGTAGAAATTCTCCTTTGCTGATCCACTTCTTCAGGGTCTCGGCGATCTCTCTCGCTCTTGGCAAGCTCGAGAGCGGTACTGCTTGCACCTCTCTCCCATTGAAGCGGAAGGAGCCGCTCTTCAGTTTGGCATAGCTTACCTGGTCTATGGTCTTGCCGATGCCCTTGGGATAGTCTTCGCTGTAGTCTACAATCGGGGCAAAAAGCTCTTCGTCGGACACCGCAGTGTAGCGCGCCATCTCCTCATCAAGTATTGGGATTGGCACTCCGAGACCAACCGCCAGGGAGCAACCGTAACCAAGTATACTCACCCCAAACAGCCAGCGTGGATCCATCTGCTTCAGATCCCCTATGACCATGAGAGTGCCTGCAGGCACCAGAGGAGTGTCATTGTCGCCTCTATCCACCCGGGGACGATGCTGTGTGCCTGGCCAGGTGACATAACCTTGTGCGCCTCCCAAAAATATACGCGTTCCGAGGCCCACAGTTCGGTAAAGCGGATCATTAAAGAGAGGACTCAACTGACCGGAAGTGGAATAGTTGGCGTTGGCTGCATTCGGTTTGAGCACACCCATGTAGGTGTAGATGGTTTTCTTGGAAAGGTTAACAGCACAGTTATAGTTCTGATATGCGTTTCTTGGATTGCACAATACAGCATGATTCAAATTCTTGAGCCGTATTTTCTTTTCATACTGTCGACGCGGGTAACAATCCGTACCGTAGGCCTCTGCTCTCAATTTGATTGCTTTTCCAGCCACCAGATCACCTATCACGTGGCCGCCGCCGTATGTAAATGCACCGGGATAAATTTTATTGAGAGGATCTTCTTCACTTGGCTCGGTAGCTCCGATATAGATATCAACAGCAGCGATTCCGGCGTAGGCCAGCACATCATTGAGCCAGACCTTCGATGCCTTTATCGGCGGGCTGACAGGGCCAAAATTAATGAAAGCACCTGAGGAACACATAGGAGCAAAGGTCCCGGTGGTGACCACGTCCACCTGCTGAGCCGCCTTCACCTCTCCCTTTTTCTTCACAATGTCGATCATTTCCTCGGCAGTAACCACCACTGCCTGGCCGCTCTTTATTTTTTCATTAATCTCCTGAATAGACTTGTTTACTTGAAACTTAGCCATGCGAACTCCTTAACTTTCCTTAACAGCTAGATCATTGAAATATGTCACTCTGTGGGAGCGGCTTTCCAGCCGCGATAATACCAATAGGGATAGTCGTGGAAATCTTGAACCAAACCAGCTCTAACTGGATTATGCAAACAATAAAGAGTGACTTCCTCAAGAACCTCATCTTTTCTTATCGCATGGTCGTGATATTGAGGCTGCCACAGTGGTCCTTTCCGGCCGAGCAACTCGTTTATCTTGCGAGCACTATAGCCTTTTAGACTCTGCATTAACACGCTCAGATTTCCATCAGATAACTCTGCCACGAAATGAAGATGATCAGGCATAACGACCGCGGCCTCAAGGCGAATCTGTCCCTGCTCTTCAAGCCACTGCAAACTGGAAAGAACTATTCTTGCAGCTTCGGGGTTGGTAAATACAGGAATCTTGTCGTGAGTGGTCGCTGTGAGTAAATAGTACTGGCCTATTTCTGAAACGCGACCTTTACGCAAGTGGTGCGTTCCTTTTGTGTGTTCCATAACCATTGGTATTACTGGATCGCGGCTGGAAAGCCGCTCCCACAGGCAACATGACGATTTAATATGATCTGTGGGAGCGGCTTTCCAGCCGCGACTCAGAAGTGTCATTTGCCTGCGGCGTCGTTCAGAGCATAGAGCATAGAGCATAGAGCATAGAGCATAGAGCATAGAGAAAAAAGCTTACAGCTGGCAGAAATCAGAGGTCAGGGCTAAAGCTGATCTCTGACCTCCGACTTCTGACCTCTAACTTCCAGCGCCTTCGTGCCTAGTTATTCTCTCGCTGAGCGCAGCTTCTCCGCCAAAACCTCGGGCAGCGTCCTTGCCTTCCAAGTGTGATCTATGGCGACAATAGTGGCAGTGCCCTCCGCCAGCAGTGCGGTATCCGGCGGGCGGTAAAAGCGAAACTGGAAGACTATGGCCTTCTCCTTGATTTCTTTCACCGCAGTCTCCAGCTCGAGCAGTTCACCGTAACGGGCCGGAATCAAAAAGCGGCAATCGGCGGCCACTATGGGTAAGCCAAATTTCTCTTCCCG
>CAMYLW010000550.1:1799-3308 GCA_947259475.1 Thermodesulfobacteriota bacterium | reverse complement strand
CGGGAAGTGCGGTTGATGCAAACCGACTCTATTACATGAAGTTGGCTGAAAACTACGCCTTGCCCCTTCTCAAGATGCCGATAAAGGGCTCGGGGTACCTCCACCCCCATTCCCATCGACCATGGGAGGTCTGCCAGCCCTTCAGAGACTTGGATCCATGGAGCAGCTTCGGAAAGTTTCTTCCCGGAATCACCCAAGTCTGGGAAAGCCGAGAGGGGCAAATATATGGCAGGAAGGAGAAAACACCCGATTGCTTAGTGATCATTGATTCTTCCGGCAGCATGGTGGATCCTCGCTCGCACCTGTCGTACGCGGTGTTGGGTGGAGGCTGTGCCGCGGACGGTTACCTGCGTCATGATGCCAGGGTGGCAGTTTACAACTTCAGTGACGCCCCTGCCGGCGGCAAGGAATATCTGCCCTTTACCCGCAGTCGCGTGCTCATTTACCAGGTCTTGTGTCGGTATTTCGGTGGGGGTACGGCTCTTGACCTCGAAGAGGTCACCAGTGTTGCCCAGGAGAGCGAAGCGGATATCTTCCTGATCACCGACATGCAGATCACCAACCTGGATCAAACTGTATCCCGGTTTGCTCGATTGAAAAACCGTGTGACTGCAGTCCATGTTGGCAAAAAGAGCGGTGCCCTGAGGTTCATAAAGGCCTCGGTGAAGAACCAAAACATCTCAGTTTTTGGGGTGAACGAAACCAACGATATCCCACGAATCGTGCTCGGCAGCGTCCGTTCCTATTTGGCCTATGATTGAGGAATTAAGGGATTAGGAGATTTAGGGATTTGATTCATGAACACCTCATTTTTCAATCGCCAGTTCTCCAACTCTCAATTTCCCAATTCCTTAATGCCCTAATCCCTCAATTTTCTGTGGATCCATGAAAATCGCCTTCATTTCCGACATACATTCAAACCTCGAGGCTCTCAAGGCCGTACTTGGCGAAATCGACAAGAAAGACATCTCACTGATTGTCAATCTTGGCGATTTGGTTGGCTACAACGCCAGCCCAAAAGAATGCGTGGATTTGGTGAAGCAGCGGCAAATCATTAGCATTTTGGGCAATCATGACCGGGCTGCCATCGAACTGAAATTCGCCGAGGGATTCAATATTCTGGCCTATCAAGCGCTGGTCTGGTCCGCGAAGAGCTTGGCGCCCGAACACAAGCGTTTCCTAAAGAAGCTGGAACACACCAGGATGCTCTGGGACCGCTTCCTCGTCTTTCACGGCGCCCCCGGAAATCCGGACGCCTATCTTTCTTTCCTCTTCCAGGCCAAAAGGGCCTTTAACTATATGCGCCAAAAAACACCTGGAGTGCGGATTGGTTTCTTCGGTCATACCCACCATCGTGCCGTGTGGCAGAGGGATGTGCGGGGGAAAGTCTCACGCCTGGAAATGTCCCAGGATGATCTGCTCCTGGATCCGGAACAAATGTATCTAATCAATCCAGGCAGTGTGGGGCAGCCTCGCCAGCGGCAATGGAAGGCATCCTACCTTATTTTT
>CAMYLW010000550.1:0-1729 GCA_947259475.1 Thermodesulfobacteriota bacterium | reverse complement strand
GGGGGAATAATGATGAAAACATACCAAAAAGAATGCAAGCTTAAGGACGGCTCTGTTGTTCTACTTCGCCCATTGGTGGCTGAAGATCGTGAGGGACTAATCACTTTTTTCCGGTCACTCCCGGAGGAACTGCGCCTTTACCTACGTCACGATGTCACTGACGCAAAAATTATCGAATCCTGGACTGATAATATCGACTATGATCACGTTTTCCCGATCCTGGCCTTCGCTGATGAACGGATTGTGGGTGACGTCTCCCTGCATCGTATTCCTTTCGGCTGGAAGAGACATATCGGCACTGTACGTGTGGCGGTAGATCCGGACTATCACGACAAGGGGTTAGGAACGCTGCTGATACATGAGATTGTAGAATTGGCTTCCGAGTTCGGATTGGAGAAGCTCTGGGCAGAGCTTCCTCTTGCCTTTCCAGCGGCCATCGCGGTTTTCCGCAAGGCAGGGTTTTCCAGCAAAGCAGTGGTGGAGGGCTTGGTAAAAGACCTCCGCGGCCGCAACACGGATGTGGTCATAATGGTGTGCGACATCGGCACCCAGTATGACTTCTGATTGATGAATGTGGTTGCAGGAAGAAAAGGTTTCAGTGTTCAGGTTTCAGCTTATACGACTATATTTCCTGACACCTGACACCCGACACCTGAAACCTCTAGTACTTCTGAGTGGGTGGAGATCGCTTAAACCGTCAAGATCGATGATGTTTGCCCTTGCGCGGAGCCCGCATAGTCAGTTGGAAAATCCCCACAAAACAGATAGCAATGATGCCCATCAAACCCATCTGACGAACACCCTCCAGGCTACTGGTACCGGCTAAATATCGGATCAGCACGTACCTGGGATCTAGTTCCACGGATTTGTTGAAATCAGCGTCAGACTCCTCCTCGTAACCAAGCTCTAGGAGGGCTTTAGCCCTGGTTTTATAAGCTATGGCAGTTGTCCGTTCATCCCCCCGCAAACCGATAGCCTCTGTGGAGTCGTGGACAGCCTCAGTTGCCATTCCTGCCAGACGGTATGCCTCTGCCCTGTTGCCGAAGGCTCTTGCCACTTTTGGGTCCAGCTCAATAGCCCGGGTGAGATTTTTGATGGCAGGCTCCAGTTCTTCCTTTTTCAAATGAGTCGAACCCAGCATCAGATAAGCCTCCGGTCCCTCAGGTTTCAGCTCAATGATCTTGGTGTAATCCCGGATGGCCTTGTCGTAGCGTCGTTGGAAATAGTAATGTATCGCCCGCTTTTCATATGCCTCCACCAGGTTGGGCTTTAACTCCACAGCCTTGGTGAAGTATTTAATCTTGGTGTTAGCCAGGGAGCTATCTATTCCAAGTTTGTAAAAATGCATAGCGTCTTGCGCCCAAGCCGCAGAAGTGGTAACCATCATATATGCAAGCACCGCAATTAGCGTTCTTTTCATGATCCTGGACTCCTTCCAACACCGCAATGGAGTAATTCTTTTTATCCCTCACCCCGTGACCTCGTCAGATAATGTCGCTGGGTGCCAATGTCAATAGCAGCAATTTCCCTGCCAGATTTTTTTACCGCTGAGATTGGGAAAAAGTAAGACAACTTAGGCCAAAACTTGGGGGTAGCCTGGAGCGATCCAGCGGTGGAGTGAGTCAGTAATGCAGCAATGGAGTGATTGATTTAACCCGCATATTTCATGAAAATGCTCCAGCGAGCGTATTCCCCGTAGCTTGCTGCGGGGTTAGCGAGCGAACTACAA
>CAMYLW010000549.1 GCA_947259475.1 Thermodesulfobacteriota bacterium | reverse complement strand
ATATTTTTTGAAAGATTTTGGAAGCTCCGACCTTTGGTCGGAGAGATTCACTCAAATGTTTCAACTAGTGTTGTCTGAGAGTTTCCAATGTTAAATGCGGATTGAGAAACCGGGGACCCGGCCGTAAGGTTGGGGACTGAGCGGCTTGTCTCGTCGAAGCTTTAGCGAAGACGGAAGCGCAGCGAGCGCGAAGAAATGCGAAATACGAAATGACGATTGAATTTCTCTCACCTACTGGCTACCGGATTCTATGAATTCACCTTGCTTACGCCTTCTCAGAGGAATCGGAGTCGGCATCTTCACCAATGATATGAGCCAGATCCTCTCTCGCCGCTTCGATATACTCTAGATTCCCAGTTATCGCATAGTTGTATGTGGGCTCATACCACTGCAGTTTCGTTCGTTTCTTGAGATAAGGTTTCAAAGCGAGAAATGAGTCAAGGAGTTCTATCCGCAGCTTGTTCTGCATTTCGAAGTCGCCCTGGCCTTGATTGTTAGCATGTTCTGCATATAATCGATCCAGCTCTTTCAGTTTGACCCTTATTTCCTTATCAGTCATCTTCGTTGCCTTTCTCTCCTATTCCGTTGCCGGTCTAGCCCGCATTATTCATGAAATGGTGTCGCGAGACCGTGGAGATGGCCGTGCCACTGAGCAACCGCAGGGACTCGCATCCGAGGCGAACTTGAACAGTACGTCGCAGGATTCGAGGCCCCTGGACGCCCGGAAGGACGGCCATATCTGCGGTCACAGCAGGCAATTCATGAATAATGGGGGCTGGCTACCTGTCAAAATCTAAAAACATGTGGGACCAAATGCCTTATCTTTGCCTGTTTTCCCCCTTTTCTGGGTTTCTTCCGGTCGGGCTCCTTGGTGTTGTTGAATGGTAACAATATTGTCGTTGATGGCAAGCTCCACCCACTTGTAAGCGCTATTGATCACGGGTTGATTCATGGGAAGCCGCTTGCGGGTAAAAAAGAGCACTCTGTCCTTAGACCATCGCTCAGGATAGTATTGGCGCCAGTCAAACTCGAACTTTCCCGAAAAAATGATGGACTGGACGATAAGGTGGCGGGGCGGGGATGGTATGGCGCGCTTTAACCGTTTCTCGATCTCACCCTTAACCCTTTGGCTCATATCTTCAACCACCACCTGGGTGGGGTACTGATCACCCGGCGGCGAATTGCCAAAATTTCTTTTGACCTTGGCAAGACCTTTAAGCACACCGCGTGCATCCCAGAAATCAAGATCTGTGTAGATATGGTACAGTCCCTTGCCCTTGGAGGCCAAGTCATAGATAATGCGGGCCATTGTCTTCCTTGTAAGAAAATTTGGGATTATTATCTGAACCCAAAAAGCTTGTCTTTATTAAACCACTACCATTAAAATTCTACTTTATATTGCTTTGTCATTCAACCTGAGCTGATGGGTTGTCGGATTAAACCGCTTTGCGAAACCATCCGACCTACCTTCTCACCGATTCCCGGGCGGGAATAAACAAAATCTCCCACCACCCTGTCAGCGGCGGCAAGTTCTGCTTCGCTCGCACTCGTGCTGATCGCCAGACAGCACATGCCGGCGGCTTTCGCCGCAGCCACCCCATGGGGGGCATCTTCAATCACAAGGCAACTCTCGTGACTCACCCCCAACTCCCTGGCCGCCGTCAGATAGATATCCGGTGCAGGCTTGCCGCGAGCCACCTGGTCACCACTCAAAATGAAATCGAACAGCCCGGTGATATTGAGCCTGCCCAAGGCCAAATCCACAAGCTCCTTCGGTGATGAGGAGGCCAAGCCAGTCTTAATTTCCGCAGCATGCACTGACCTGACCAACTGCAAAGCATGCGGCATCGGTCGAAGGAACTCCCGGAAGAGGCCAGCAATCAGCTGGTTACGCTCTTCAATCACATCGCCTACGCTCTCTTTGAGATCGTAGTGTTTTATCAAAAAGCCAACAGCTTCACTGGAGTCTAGTCCCATCATGACAGTTTTCAGTTGTGGCGAGTAGCGAAGATTTCTGCGAGCCAGGAGCTGTTGCTCAGCTTTCGACCACAGCGGTTCACTGTCGATAATCACCCCGTCCATATCGAACAAGACAGCCTCAAGTTCTCTATTTTTTTCCATATCGTCACTACAGACTAAGAAACGGAGAGAGAGAACGCTCTCTGAGTCAACTAGGCACTAAGCACTAGGCACCAAAATACTAAAGAAGTCGGAGGTCAGAGGTCAGATCATTGTGGATTGCGAATCGATAATTTCGAAACGCCTATTCATTTAGCTCCGCAGGATAGCTAATGTGCCCCTCACCCTAAAAGACTGTGCCTCAGTTCGTCATCCCGGCCAAGTCCCGCAAAGTGGGACGCGAGCCGGGATCCAGAAAGAGTCTGATTATATTGAACATTAACTGGATTCCGGATCTCGCCCGCCTTAGGCGGACTCGTCCGGAATGACGGGTTCGGCGAATTGTGACATAATTTCCAAGGGGAGAAAAGATTCTTGCGGAGCTAAGTGAACAGGAGTAATTTCGAAATTAAAAATCCGAAATCCGCAATTGCTTCCCTATGCCCCATGCTGGAATCTCCTGGCTCCTGCATTCTGGCTCCTTTTCCTTGTGCCTTGCGCCCTGTACCTTGTGCCTTTTACTAAATAAAAAGGGCGCTCTGTTCGAAAACGTCCGTGAGCGCCCGCTTCGGTTAAAATGTCATTACTATCTATTAAGCATCGTCATTGTCTTCTTTTTTACTCTCCTCTTCGTCTTCCTTGCTCTTGCCAAACTCTTTTTCCATTTCGGCCATCTCTCTGAGTTTGTCGTCCACCTTCTGATAAAGAGTGCCCTCCGGGTAGGTGCCGTCTTCCTGAATCTCGCCAGCTTCCATCCCGGTCAGAATTTCAATACCTTCTTCAACGGCGGTGACCGGGTAGATATGGAACTTACCTTTCTCCACTGCCTCCACCACATCACGTCGAAGCATCAAATTACTCACATTTTTCTCCGGGATCATTCCTCCTTGTTTCCCAGTGAGCCCCTTATGCTTGCAGATATCGACGAAACCCTCGATTTTGCGGGTCGCCCCGCCAATGGGCTGGATTTCTCCCTTCTGGCTTACTGAGCCGG
>CAMYLW010000548.1 GCA_947259475.1 Thermodesulfobacteriota bacterium | reverse complement strand
CGCGGTACCGCGGGACGGTTGTCCGGTATCACAGCCATCTCCACGGTCTCGCGACAGCAATTCATGAAACATCCAGGTTAGCCTATCATACCACATTGTGGTGGAATGTGAAGTTTTTCGTCGCTTCCTCATGGAGAACCTTACGGATCTCATTTTTTAACAAAAGTAAGCGTGAATCCCTAGTTTTTTAGTTGCAATTACTACCACATTGTGGTATTGATGCTTTGAGCCAAAATGTAGACGTATAGACACGGTGGTTCTGGGTGGACGAGCCCATTTGCTAATACAGCATATTGTTTAAAATCTTCAGGCTCAGAGGAGATGAAATCATGTTGGTAGAAACACTCAAGGACCAATGGATCTGTTCTTGCGGCAACTGGGTTGACAAAACGTTTCACTGGTGTCCCGACTGCTGCGAAGAGAAGTTAGCCCTAAGATCTGGTGTTGAGAGGCTTGCTCTCTCCAAATAGGCTGAGTATTTTAAATCTCATGAGGCTTTTCTCAAGCCAAATTAAAACTGCTTTCTTAATCTTCTGGCTTTTGTAGAAAGGAGCAAAAAAAAAAAAAAAAAAATCGGTACTTTTTAGAGGGATGGACCAGGAAACCCTAAAAGAAATCGACAAAATCATGATTAAGGAGTCTTGCGCTGAGGGTACTGTTCTGTTTCAAAGAGGTTCATCTGCCCATAACTTATACATCCTTAGAGAAGGAAGTATTGAATTGACCATCGGAGACAACGGCCACGTGACCTATGTGGTAAAGCGCCCAGGGGAGGCTTTCGGTTGGTCTAGTTTGGTTAACCAGCATGTCTACACGGCATCGGCGGTATGCTCCTCTCCAACAGAGCTGATCAGGATCCAAAGTGAAAAGCTGAATATGATATTCGAAAGCAACCCTGCCAGCGGTCTCTTATTTTTTAAACGGTTGGCGGAGATAATCAGCAAGAGAGTAGCCACTAGTTACAACTTGCTTCTTCGCTCACATGAGAGAACTTCACGATACTTGCGAAGCGTCGGAAGTTTTTGATTTTCAGGAACACCCTTCTTAGTCGCTGCCAATAAGACCTATTTAGAGAGAGCTTTGATAAGGGGTCTGAACCTGTCGAAGTAGCTTTGGTGCGACCGTTGGGTATTGCACTTTCTCAGCAGTATGTTTGGATCCATAGCCGCTCCACCACTAGCCCACTGTAACTATCAACACGATTCACACCCCCATACAGAGGATAGTTGCCGGGAAGTCCGCTTCGATTGTCTACACCATGGAGCGAAGGGATTTCTCTGCTAATACCTACATTTCATGTATGATATAAGTTATACTATTGTCGTGGCAATTGATTAGATAATTCTTTTTATTGCCAGGGTTGGGAAAAGAAAATCTTGGCTGCTGCAACCGGCGGTTAACAGGGAGGCGACATAAACTTATGTTTTTTACCATTACCCTGTACATATCTTTGGCCATTTTCGGCCTCGGCCTGATCTACAAAGTCTCGACCTGGTTTCTATATACCGTTGGGGTCGACGCCAGAGACGTTTCTCCCCCTCAAAGAGTCCTTGCATTCGTCAGAGGTCTCACCCTGACACTATTCAGCCCAAAAATCCTCACCTTGTTTAAGGTCTTCGTTCTTGATGTCCTCCTGCAGATCAAAGTGCTGCAGCAGGATTTCCTCAAATGGGCCATGCATATGTGTATGTATTACGGCTTTACCCTGCTCCTGCTCATGCACGGTCTTGACAAAATAGTAACCTCTGCTCTCTTTCCCAACTACTATCCAACAGTCAACCCGTTTCTATTTCTCCGAGATTTTTTCGGAGTCCTCATCATTGTGGGAATAGCTATTGCGATCTATAGACGGTTTGTTCTGAGAGTGGCACGTCTTAGAACCAGCCCCATGGATCTTTACGCCATAATCCTTCTGGCAATTATTATGATTTCCGGTTTTCTCCTGGAGGGCACAAAAATAACCTCCTACTCAAAGTTCCAGGACATGGTGGAGGAGTACACAATTCAGGCCGATGAGGAAGAACTGAGAACCCTGGAGGCCTACTGGGTAGCGAAATACGGGGTGGTTTCACCTGAGGTCAAAGCCCCCTTTGATGCTGAAACCTTGGAGGTGGGCCAAGAAGCGCATGAGATGAGTTGCGTTGAGTGCCACTCCCGCCCTCAATGGGGATTCACCGGCTATGCGGCAGCCAAAATCACCAAGCCAGCAGC
>CAMYLW010000547.1 GCA_947259475.1 Thermodesulfobacteriota bacterium | reverse complement strand
TCCTGAAAGCCTGAGAGCACAAGGGATCCTCCACTCTTGCTCAGTCGCAACAGTTCAGGAAGTTTTTCTCGGAGCACCGGCATAGGCAGATTTGCCAGCACCAGATCGAAGCTACCGTCCACGGCCTCGGTGGAACCTCTGACAAGCAAAAGTTGCTGCTCCAGGTGGTTGAGCTCAGCATTCGCCCGACTGGTGATAATTGCCCGATGGTCGAGATCGACGGCAACGGCACGTCTCACCCCCAGTTTCAGCCCTGCCAGCGCCAGAATGCCGCTGCCGCAGCCCACGTCCACCAAATTTTGGCAGGGTCTCTGTTTCAGATCCTGTAGCATAAGGCTAAGGCACATTTTCGTGGTGGGATGGTAAGGCGGGAAAGCTTTGCTGCTTTTAAGGAGGATACCCGTCGGGGCCCTTTCAACTACAAAACGAAACCAGGGACCACCGACTGTAAGAGAGCCATTAATACGGTAGTAGAAAAGCACGACTGCCTGCTGGAATTACCCATGTTTGCGTTCAAATTCCGCCATGAAGGAGACCAGAGCCTCTACTGCCTCCAGGGTTGAGGCATTATAGATGGAAGCGCGGCAACCGCCCACAGAACGATGGCCTTTGAGCCCGACGAGACCATTTGCCAGAGCCCACGCAATAAAGGTCCCCTCGAGAGCGGAATCCTTCAAAATGAAGGTGACGTTCATGATTGATCTGTCTTCCTTCGCGGCAGTGCCGTTATAGAAATCGCTCTTATCGAGATAGTCATAAAGGAGCGCGGCCTTGTGCCTGTTAAGCTGCTCCATGTTGGCAAGGCCGCCTACGGTTTCTTCAATCCATTTCATCACCAACTGAAGCACGTACACTGCGAAGCAAGGGGGGGTGTTGAACATGGAGTTCTTGTCAGCGAAGGTGGTGTACTTCAGCATAGTGGGAAGATCCCTCGGTACCCTTGCCAGCATGTCTTGCCGGATAACTACCAGGGTAACACCAGATGGTCCCACATTTTTCTGAGCCCCAGCATAAATGAGCCCAAATGGGGCAATATCGAAAGTGCGGCCCAAGATGTCGGACGACATGTCACTTATCAAAGGCACAGGGCCTGTGTCAGGAAAGCTCTGCCACTGAGTACCTCGAATGGTGTTGTTGGAGGTTATGTGAGCGTAAGCAGCATCCTTATTGAAAGCAATATTTTTTGGGATATAGTTGAACTCTTTGTCCTCCGAAGATGCCGCCACCCTTACCTGCTTGCCAAGAATCTCTACCTCTTTAATGGCTTTGGTAGACCAGGTGCCGGTGTCGACATAGTCAGCCACCTGGCCATCAGCAAGTAGATTCATGGGCACCATAGAAAATTGCAGGCTCGCCCCTCCCTGCAGGAAGAGGACCTTGTAGTCTTCACCCGCATTGAGCAGCCGTTTTACCCGGTCCGCCGCATCGTTGATCACCTCATCGAACGCACTGGAGCGGTGGCTCACCTCGGTTATGGACATCCCAGATCCCTTGAAATCCAGAAACTCCGCCTGAATCTCTTCAAGAACCGGTAACGGCAGCGCAGCTGGCCCTGCATTGAAATTGTAAATCCGCTCCCCCATCCTTTGTTTCCTCCTACTCCCACCCTTCGGGCGGGTTCCCGGTTTCAGGTGTCGGGTGTCAGCCGCTTCCGCTTCGCTTCAGACGGGATTTCCGCTGCGCTTCAACAGGCTGTCAGGGAAGAAAAACAAAAAAGCTGAAACCTGACTTCTGGATTTTGACTCCTTCTTTTTGGTGCCTAGTGCCTAGTTTCTGCCCTATGCCCCATGCTCCATGCTCTATGCTCTATGCTCTCTTCCTTCTAGTCTTTGAGAAAATGGTGGTGATACTCCTCCTCACTCATATGCTTTTTCATCAGGCCGGTGAGGTGGTCCACCAGTTCCTCGATCTCCGATTCACTAAGCCGGCTGCTCAGCAATTTCATGAGTTCATCATCAGAGAACTTTTGCAGAAATGCAATAAGGGAGCGCTCGTCCTCCTCACGTGAATAGCCGAAGGCCATCATCCCGTCGTACTCTTCCACAAATTCATGCCGGTGTCGACGCATGCGCACCTCTCAATTCTGACAATTCTCATCCTCTGCGATCTCAGCGGACTCTGCGGTTAATCCCTCAATTCCCCCATTATCTATCCAGAGAGCCAATTCCTGCAGATTTTGACGGATCATACCTCGGAGGTGACGTTCAAAAGGTCGTCCCTTCCAGCCTCGAGACAAGCTCGCTTCAAGAAAATACTGGATCCTGGTTCCTTTCCCTCCTGATCCGGGATCTACCCACCAGTGGCCACTAAAGGAAGTAAATGAGCCGAGACGCTGGTTGAAATAGAGAAAGGGTCTCTCCTCCACAACCTCCATGACCAATTTAAAAGTCAATGGCAATAGGGAGATTCCCACTGTTGCAGTTTGTTCCACCAACTGATGGTTTCCGTTTCTCTTGAGGATTCTGCTCCGCTTCAAACCACTCAGGTGCGCCTCCATCTCCTCAAATGAGGTTAGAACCCGCCAGATACGCTCCAGCCCTGCCTGGACGGTCATCTCCGCCAATATTCCTCCGTCCCTGCGCCGAAGTGAAATGCAGTTATTCGATCTCTGAACCATAGCTATTCTCTGACCTCATCTTTTCAACTGCTACCAACTCTGGACACGACCTGTCCTTCGATCTTGGCCGTGAACATGGTTGGCGCTAACAATGCCCAAGGCCAATTTTGTTGTCAAGGTAATTTTAATGGTCCAAGAGTGATAAAAATCCCAAGCTCCAAGCACCAAATTACAAACAAATCTCAAATTCCAATATCAAATGACCAAAACAGGTTTGGAATTT
>CAMYLW010000546.1:1875-3353 GCA_947259475.1 Thermodesulfobacteriota bacterium | reverse complement strand
TGCCCTATGCTCTACCTGTCCTGCCTGTCCCGGGCATAGTCCCGGGGAGCTTGTCGAAGGATGCCCTATGCCTTCCCCAATCCCCAATCCGAAATCGTTCTCTCCTCACAAAATATGCCCTGAGCCCTTCTTGATCAGGATATTGTAAGCCTTCAAACGGTCCTCGGGTGGGAGATTGCGGAGGTCATCGAGCACCAGGAGGATACCCCCATCCCGCAACAACTCCTCGTTGTTGAGCATCTTGAGTGTGTAGTCCCGGATCATACCGTGATACGGTTCTTTTAGATCAGAGAATTGGATACCCGCCACATGGACATCTTCATCCTGACCTTGCTCTTCTTCATGAACACGAGAATACATTACTTCTCCAGCCAGCTCGATTGAATTGAGAGTGCCCGGCAAAAGGAACTCCATGGTTAAACTATCTCCAGGGCTGAGTGGATCGGCTGACTTAATGAAAATGCCCTCCGTGCCAAGGTTAACGATTTTGGCCCTAATACTGGAGCCGTCAGCCAGGTCGCAACGTACATCCAGATTGACTGGTACCCGTAGACTTTTTCTCTCGCCTCTACCTTCTTCCATGATTTTTCTCTTAGTGTGGTTGTTCCCAATTCTGGCTACACGCTAGCATTCGCCTGAATACAACGAAAGAGGAGATTTTCCTTTGCCTCAGTTAAAATGCCCATCTATTTATTTTCCATCCGGAAACCCCTCCATGTCATTCTGAGCCCTTCGGCAGGCTCGGGACAGGCTCCGCGAAGAATCTCCGCGGACCCTGTAATTATGAGATTCTTCGTCGTCCGCCGTCAGCGGGACTCCTCAGAATGACACCCATAAACGCGCTTTCCGGATAGGCACTATTTAGACCCTCTTCTCCCCCGTTCTCACGCTTTCTTGCTCCAGTCTTCAATCTCCGCAGCCTCGTATTCCTCCTGCTTGAGGGCAAGGTCCAGCTCCAATAAGAGACCCGAATGTTTTTGAGTCTCACTTTCCCCTTGGAATTTAATGTGTTCCTCACGAGCTCCTCGCACATCTTCGAGGCCCTTCTTGAGTGCCGCGCCAACTGAAGCGCTCAAGTCAATCTTACCAGCTTCAAACCGCGGTGTGATACCATTCTCGGCGACCTCCTCGGCGAGGTGGGCGAGCTGCTTCATCTTGGTCATGGAGAAATCCATGAGCTGCCAGCCAACGATGGATTCCTGCTGGAACACCCAGGAGGAGCGAATGTGCTGCAACATCTCTGTGTATTTGCTTGTCACCAGCCCCTGGAGTCGCTCAACAAATTCCTCAGGCAGTTCGTTTTCTTCGCCTGGCAACCCCTCTGCTTGCTCAGGTGTCATCTTGTCCAGAATCCGTTGAAACTTCCTGGCATGATATTCAGACTCCCAGCCCTCTCTATGTAAAACTCGTTTGATGTGAGGGTCATCCACTTTGTCCGCCTCACCATGGTAATGCGGTACCAGTTTCAGCTCGTAATC
>CAMYLW010000546.1:0-1854 GCA_947259475.1 Thermodesulfobacteriota bacterium | reverse complement strand
CTTCCCTGGCGCGAGACAATAAGCTAGCACCGAGTGGAGTGTCCTCCCCTTCCAGGTAACTATGAACCAGATACCCTAGGATAGCTGCATGCTCGTCTGCCAGATCCCTGTTCAACATCGTTATCAATTCCTGCTTTTCCATTCCGAACCTCCCGTGTGTGCCTTAAACCAATTATTAGTCTGCTTTGATAATAGTTTCTCCTGCTACATCTCGTCAAGGTTTATCACCGCACCAATAGAAAAATGTCACAACTATGACGATGCTCCAAAAAAAAAGCCAGTCCCACCTGGAGACTGGCTTTTTCATATTTCGGGCTATCACCACTTGCCTGGCAACAGAATAAGTACCCGTCACTCAGATACCCACATCCGTTTCAACTCAAGTCCAGTTTGTTACGAAACCAGTTTTTGATCTCTTCACTGATCCCGTAGGTACCTCTCCTGCCGCCCCACGACTCCAGTTCCCTTTTCATCATATCAGCGGGAATCTCAACCTCACCAACGATTTCTGCTTCCGCCGTGCTCCGCCGCACAAGAAGGAGCTGCGCCGGGGTCTTCCAGGCATCAATGGTGAAGTAGCAGCTCACATCGCTGTCTGACCTCACGAAGTCAGCGCCATGGGCCCAGGACGACCCCCACTCTAGATAGAGAGCTACCGCCTTTTCAGGAGTCATCTCCAGATTCAGGCAGTCCATGATTTCCTGGTTTTCCTTGATATCTTCTATGCTCAGCATCTGATCACTCCCTGTCTTAACTGTTGGCAATTAATCGTGGCGGCAAGTGATTTTGGGAATACCGATTCTCTAAGACCCGAAAAATCGATCCAGCTGTTGGATGACTCCTTGGGTATGCACCGTTAGGGTTTATTAATCCACCTTGAAAAACGCACTCGCTGGTGCTCCGCACACCGGGCAGTTATCCGGCGCCTCATCCTCAACTGTCATGCCGCACACACTGCAGACGTGGTAGTCCACTTCTTCCAGACTGTCCAGGTTGTCCATAGCATTCTGATAGAGCTTCGCATGGACCTGTTCCACCTCGTTGGCATAAACGAAGCTCCGCTCCGCCGTCTTGTTGCCCTCCTCTTTGGCGTCTGCGATCATCTCAGGATACATGTGCTTGAACTCGTGGGTCTCGCCCTCTACTGCCATCTTAAGATTATCCATAGTTTTTCCAACTTCTCCCAGTGCACGCAGATGAGCGTGAGCGTGAACGGTTTCAGCCGCCCCCGCAGCCCGAAAGAGCTTGGCAACCTGTGAATAACCCTCCTTCTCAGCCTTCTCAGCGTAGGCGAGATATTTACGGTTGGCCTGGGACTCCCCTGCAAACGCATCCCTCAAATGTTGTTCTGACTTAGACATTAAGTTCCTCCTTTTAGATAGATGTTAATTTATCGGCCAGTTTCTCGGCCACAAAAGTTAGACCTTCAAGATCCAGATAATCAAAGGCAGTCGCATCGAATAGAATCTTTGCCTGAGGCTCAAATCCCACCACCTGGGTGGCAAAAGCCAGGCAAGATGGTTGGCCGCAGTCACCACAATTGGTCTTTGGCAGCTTCTTGTAGAGTTCTATGGGCCCGAATCGCATCAGATCTTTCCGTCGCCACTATTCCTTCTTTTCAAAGGTCTTCTTACCCTCACACTCAGGGCACTTCTGAGGCTTGCATCTTCCCTCTTTCTCATGACCGCAACTAGTACATTTGAAAGTAGCCATGGTTGCATCTCCTCCCATTACTCTCCCCACCAGCCTTTCTTGCTATGAGCTTCCCGCTCAGCCTCGGCTAGCTTCTTTATCTTATAAGTCGAATCACGCAGAACAGCGTAAAGTATGCCACACCCCACATCTTCGCGCACA
>CAMYLW010000545.1 GCA_947259475.1 Thermodesulfobacteriota bacterium | reverse complement strand
CGCAGCTGTGCGTTCTTCTGATGAGTACGCAGTCGAGGATTCTTCTGATGAGTACGCAGTTGAGGATTCCTCTGATGAGTCCGCTCCTAAAGAGATATCAGTTATGGTCGGCTTCTTTGCCAAGCACGTTGACCAATCGGACGACCCCAATGAGAATCTGCAAATGGTCGTCGTTTCATACGATAATTATGTTGTATCTAGATATATTAACACCTGGGACGACACCACATACTTTGCTGGAAAGAGATTCAGCACCAACAGATACGCTTTTCACGAAAGTCGCGATTTTTTTCTCCAGGGAAGTGTGTATTTAGGCGCTCTCTACGGGTATGGGAACAACGCGGATATAAACTTCAAAGGAATCGCACCTGGAGTATTTCCAACCATCGGCGTCGGCTATAAAACCACCTCATTGGAGATGGGATATATACCTACGCCATCTGGCGGTGTGTTTATGAGTTTGTTTAAGTACTCGTTCTAATGGGATGTGGGTAGCCCGGATATTGTAGCAATCCGCCTAAGGCGGACTGCGGATATGCACTCAGAAGGAACTTCAAATGAAAACTCGACTTGTTATTTTCTTGTTAGTACCTGTAATTCTTCTAACCCTCTGCATCCATAGCTTTGCCCTGGTAGACTGGGATGTGAAGAAAACCCTGAAGATTGAGAAGACACCTGTTGACGCAGCAGTTTCTCTCAACGGCAGATGGGTTTTCGTCCTCACCGCCCAAGGAAGTATCCTCATTTACTCGGGAGATGGGAGGCTGGAGGATGAGATCACGGTTGGCAACCATGTGGATGGCATTAAGGTCGGACCAGAGCAGGATATACTTCTTCTTACCAGCCGGAAGAACAAGACAGTTGAAATACTTGTTCTTGATTTTATCCAGAACATCGATGTCTCAAATTCCCCTTTCAAGGGACCAGCTGATGCGGCTGTGACAATAGCTGTTTTCAGCGATTTTCAATGACCATACTGTGCGAGGCTTCAGCCTCTGCTCGAGCAGGTGTTCGAGAGATATCCCAAGGAAATGAAACTTGTCTTCAAAAACTTCCCTTTGAGAAACCACAAGTTCGCCTGGCCGGCCGCTATCGCTGCACTAGCTGCCAACAAACAGGGAAAGTTTTGGGAACTCCACGACCAGCTTTATGAAAATTACAATCGACTGAGTGACCAAAAGATTAGAGAAATCGCCCAGCAAGTGGGTTTGGACATGGAGAAGTTTGACAAAGACATGAAGGCTCCAGAACTAAAGGCGATAGTTGAGCGGGATTTTCAGGAAGGGGCCAGAATCGGGGTGCGGGGCATCCCCACCATCTTTGTCAACGGAAGGCAGTTGAAAAACCGCAGTTTCCAAGGATTCCAGGCTGCAATAGAGAAGGAATTGGCAAGAGAGAAATAACCCTAGTAGATTTGCAACATTAGGGCGAACCCTAACGCTGACAATGCCACCGAACTGGAGGGGAAATGTTTAAGAAACAGTTTGCCGCGACAATATTGGCCGTACTCATGATGGTCGCACTGGGGAACGCTGAGGAGATTGGTGGTATCAACATGCCTGAATCCCTTAAGACCGGACAGACTACATTGATGCTAAATGGGGCTGGGGTCCGCACGAAATTTTTCTTTGATATCTATGTAGGTGGCCTCTATCTAAAAGAAAGGAGTCAGGATTCCAAGGCGATCATAGCGGCAGATGAGCCGATGGCAATCAGGCTTCATGTTACTTCCTCCATGCTTACAAGTAAGAAAATGGAAAAAGCGACAAGGAAAGGTTTTGAGAAGGCGACGGGCGGTAATATTGAGCCCATTAAAGTCCAGATAGACGAATTTTGCTCGGTGTTCAAAAAAGAGATAAAGGAAGATGATAGTTATGATCTGATTTATGTGCCGGGAAAGGGGGTCGAAGTTTACATAAACGGTGAATACACCTCCGTTACCGAAGGTCTTGCTTTCAAGAAAGCTTTGTTCGGCATATGGCTTTCTGAAAAACCCGCCCAAAAGAGTCTAAAGAAGGCAATGCTGGGCGAATCGTGAAATATCCGGGCTAGCACACTCCGTCCAGGTAATCCTCTAGAAGTCTCATAATGAGTTGCTTCAGTGTGACTCCTTCCATTGCTGCCCTCGCCTTTGCCTTGCGGTGTAAATCGTCCGGAACGTTTCTGAGATTAATTGTCGACATTCCAAACCTCCGGTTTAGGATTTGTCCTTCGGACTCCCACCCTTCGGGCGGATTCCCGGTTTCGGATTTAAGGATCTAATGATTTCTTTCATTTCCGGTGAGTCAATTAGCTTATAAGTGTATCACAGGGTTCAGATGTGTCATGCCTATGCAGGAGAAAAAAACCATCCACAATGAGTAGTTCTTTTCCCTCGCCCCCCTCCAATTGCTCCAGAATAAATGAATATTTCGCTGACTTGGGTTGGCTATCTATCCAAGATAAAAAGACAATCGTCAAACGTGTCTACTATGGCATAGATCTTGTTAAAGGGGTGATATCCTAGAAAGCAAATTTCTAATTTCGAATTGAAAATAATTGAATCAAAGCAAGAACTCATTAAGAATTCTGCAATCCGCAATGCGAGGATGATCCCTGATGCCATTGCCACTAGGACATACAGCTGCTGGACTGGCAATACATGACCTCCATTCCAAGGGCAATTCCGCCACTACCCTCTGGAAGAACTTCGCTTTAATCATTGTGCTTACCAATCTGCCGGACATGGATGTCTTGATTGGACTTATCTTGCACGGTAACGGTAATTTCTTCCATCGGGGTCCAACTCATAGTTTCCTGTTTGCACTGATGATAGCCTTACTAGCGTCCAATATTTGGAGATGCTGGTCAAGAATTCCGAAGTTAAACTTTGTGCTTTGCTTCCTGCTCCTTATTTCCCATGTTGTGGCTGACGCCGCACTCACTTCTTCACGAGTCTCGTTCTGGTGGCCTCTGGAGTTGAATTTGAGCACCGGATACAGTGGATGGAGAGAGGTGATACAATCAGTTCTTTTTGGGGCCTTTAGAGATCTCGGCATAATTGTTGTCTCGGGAATGATAATTCTTCTAAACCGGCTGGTGAGACACAAGTCCATACCGCTCATCCGCACTCGGTTGGTGAAAAACTGATAAGCAAAAACAAAAGGTTCGACTCACCTCTTTGTTGACAACTTAGTTGACACTATGGCGTCGAAAGAGAAGAGTACTAAAGTGATTATAAATTCCAAATAGCAAATCACAATGACTAAGGTTTCAGCGTTCCCGCCTTTGCCTCAAGGGCTTCCGCGCGGCAAGCAGTGTCCCCCGCTGGCGCTTCCCTTCAGACGGGATCCTCGACAGGTTTCA
>CAMYLW010000544.1 GCA_947259475.1 Thermodesulfobacteriota bacterium | reverse complement strand
CGAGGACGAACTGGAAACGCTTTTAGAAAATTATCTCAGCGAGTGGGAGGATCGACAAACCGGGGGTTTGCCCGCGGAAAAATTACGAATGGACGGGTGGCAATGGTCTGGAACGGTGATTATAAAATACAACAAATCTTGAGGCTCTGTTTCCTGCAAAGAAATTTTCATCGCGGTAATTCTTTTTAGGGTCTGAAATGGAAGTAGTTTTATTTAAAGATGTTCTCGTAATATTCTCTTTGGCCATCGGTGTGCTTCTGATTTGTCAGCGCGTCAAATTGCCGACCGTTGTGGGCTTTCTCTTTACGGGAATCCTCGCTGGGCCTTATGGATTTGGGCTCATCAGCGCCATACATGAAGTGGAAATCCTTGCCGAAATTGGTGTGGTGTTGCTGCTTTTTACCATTGGCGTTGAATTTTCTCTGAAAGAGTTCATTCGCATGAAGAGGTCGGTGGTTCTAGGCGGTTCTCTACAAGTGATCTTGACCTTCCTGGTGAGCTTTGCTATCTCGACACGATTGGGCCGCCCTTTCAATGAGGCAGTGTTCATAGGATTTTTTATCTCCTTGAGCAGTACCACCGCCATCGTCCTGAAAATTCTGCAGGAAAAGGCCGAGTTTAACAGTCCCCACGGCCGCATGGCACTCGCTGTTTTGATTTTTCAGGACATCGCTGTTGTCCCCATGATCCTGTTCACCCCTTTATTGGCTGGGGTAGGAGCCGATTTAGGAAAATCCCTTGCTTTATTGGCACTCAAAGGTGTAGGTGTTTTTGCCCTCGTGGCAGCAGGTGCCAAATGGATCGTGCCGGGACTGCTCTATCAGATCGCCAGGTCCCGAAGCCGAGAGTTGTTCTTGTTGAGCGTCCTGGTCATGTGCTTCGGCATCGCTTGGCTGACTTATCTTGCCGGGCTTTCTCTGGCACTGGGGGCATTTCTGGCCGGTCTGATCATCTCGGAGTCCGAATATGGATACCATGCGCTCGGCAACATTGTGCCGTTTCGAGACGTCTTTACCAGTTTATTTTTCGTCAGCATCGGGATGCTCCTGGATCTTGGTTTTTTAATGAAACATCCAGATCAGGTTGCCCTCATCTCTGCGGCGGTCATCATTTTCAAGACTCTCATTGCTACTACTGCCGTACTTTTCCTTGGCTTTCCTCTGCGCACCGCGATCATAGTCGGTCTTACGCTGTGTCAGGTGGGAGAATTTTCATTCATTTTGGCCAGAGTCGGTGTTGATTATGGATTGCTCGTAGGTGACACGTTCCAACTTTTTCTGGCAGTCGCCGTCATTACCATGGGGGTAACACCGTTTATTATGGCGCTTGCACCCAGAGTTGCCAATGCTGCTCTGCGATTGCCCCTTCCCGCCAAGCTCAAAGGCGGTCTTTCCAAAAAGTCGGGATCAATGAATGCGCATCATGTACAAGAGCTTGCAGACCACCTGATTATCTTGGGCTATGGTTTGAATGGAAAAAATCTCGCCGCGGCGGCCAAGACGGCCAAGATCCTCCATGTCATCATCGAGATGAACCCGGAGACCGTTCGCAACGAAAAGAAGGCGGGTGAACCCATAATGTATGGTGACGCCACCCATGAAGCGGTCCTTGATCATGCCGGGATTGAAGCCGCGCGGGTAATGGTGGTGGCTATTTCAGATCCGACTGCAACTCGAAAAATTACCGCAGTGGCAAGAAGATTAAACCCGAACATCCATATCATTGCTAGAACCCGCTTCTTGGCAGAAACAACTGCCCTGCATAAACTCGGCGCCAATGAGGTTATTGCGGAAGAATACGAAACCTCCGTTGAGATCTTCGCTCGGGTCTTGGCCAAGTATCTGGTACCAAGAGAAGAGATAGATCAGTTCACGGCAGAGACGCGAAAAAGCGGGTATCAGATGCTTCGCAGACCGGCGCAAGCCCCGGCTTCCTTAGCTGACTTCAAATTTAACTTTCCGGATATGGAAATAAGCAGCATACGGGTGCATGAAAAGGCTTCTGTGGTTGGCAGATCACTGGCAGAACTTCAACTGAGAACCAAATACGGTGTTACGCTTTTGGCCATAAGGCGGGGCCCGCAGATACTAGCCAATCCCGACGGACAGACCCAAATTCTTGCAGACGACATCCTCATCCTTCTGGGATCACCCTCTGACCTGGTCCCAGTAGCGGGATCTTGCCTGGAGTGTGAGACTGAATGATGTTGCTCTTTATTGGAACACTTGCACTAGGTTTAACCGCACTAGCAATTGGTGCCGACCGTTTCGTCGCCGGTGCCGCTTCTCTGGCAAGCAGTTTAAAAATCTCACCTCTGGTGGTTGGCCTGACTGTTGTATCGCTTGGCACCTCTTTGCCGGAACTTCTCGTCACTACCACCGCGGTGATTGTCGGGCACTCCAGTATGGGGCTCGGGAATGTGTTGGGAAGCAACATTTCCAATTTTCGACTAGACTATCCCGCTCTTTTGGTAGCTACCGCTGCCACCTGGGTGATGTCTTTAAATCGGGTGATAAGCCGCTTGGAAGGCTTGGTCTTGCTGATAGGTTTGGCTCTCTATCTCGTCCTTGTGATTCGCTCAGCAGATGAAGACACAACGAAAGTGCATGCTCCGACCAGCTCCCAAACTCCAGTACCGACAAGGCGAAAGGTTTTCGTTCAAATGATCGGCGGCCTCGTTCTTCTTCTTATTGGCAGCCGACTCGTTGTGTGGGGTGGCGTCGGACTCGGCCAAGCACTCGGACTCAGCGAACTCATAATTGGACTCACAATAGTGGCCGTGGGTACGAGTCTTCCAGAGTTGGCGACTTCAATCGCCGGTGTCGTGAAAAAACAGCACTCGATTGCCGTGGGCAATGTGGTTGGCTCCAACCTAATGAACCTTACGGCTATTATTGGAATTCCCTCAATTCTTATGCCAATGGAGGTGGAAGGTGTAGTGCTGCTCCGTGATTATCCTATGGTTTTTATGGTAACTTTGGCACTCTGGCCGATATTCTGGTCCAGACGCAGAGGAGCGGGTCGAGTGAATCGGTGGGAAGCGTTGCTTTTACTATCGGCATATGTACTGTACTTGCTGCTGCTTTTAATCTTTTGAGAGGTGGGATAGGTAAAGTAATTTTGAGATATTGGGGGATACAAAATCCGCCCCCACCCCTCCTAATTGCTCAGCTAGGGTTCGCCGTACTTTAAATATAAGAAAGAAATAGAGTTATCCATGTATTGATCTTTCGCCTTCCCTTTCTTATCATTAATTTTACGTACGAGATGATCAGAACTACTCGTACAGTGACCAAATTGGCCCGGAAAATCCGGACCGCAAACAAGAGAAGGGGGCAGAAAGCTATTAAGAGGCACATCTCTCAGATAAGAAAGAACTGCAGGGAAAAAGACGGTACCTGCAGGAAAAAACAAAGACAAGCAGTTTTACATTGGGCTTGTGACAGCAGGGAATATTAATATGAAATTTTCAAGACCGATAATTGTAGCAAGCTCGTGCTTAGAGTTTGAGAAAGTAAGGTATAATGGGCAGGTAATACCCTCAAAAATAATAAACGATCTCAAGCCTTTTGCTGAATTTATTAAAGTATGCCCTGAATATGAGATTGGGCTCGGAGTTCCAAGAGATCCTATCCGGATTGTCAAAGTGGATGATGAATATAGGCTCATTCAACACAACACAAATCGGGATGTGACGCAAGAGATGAATGATTTTTGTTCTAAGTTTAGGGATAATCTCAAACAAGTGGATGGTTTCATATTCAAGTCAAAATCACCAACAATGGGGGTGAAGAATATAAAGGTGTATGCTGGAATGAAAGGCTCCCCTGTCATTGAAAGATGCGGCGGTTTTTTTGCAGGGAAGATAGTTGAAACCTTTCAGGGGTATCCGATTGAAGAAGAAGACAGACTCAGAAACAAGAAAATTCGTGATCACTTCCTTACCAAACTGTTCTTATTTGCACATTACCGGGAAGCGAAGAAAGAAAACAATCTTGACGCATTTCAGGAAAAAAACGACCTATTATTCAAGTTCTATAACCTTGAACTATCAAAAAGGCTCAACATAGAAAACAGCGATTATTTTGATTTAATGAAACAAATACTTGATAAACCACCCAATGAAGATCAAATCTACAATTTCTTTAATGAAATCATATATTTGATTCAAAACAGAGACGAGTTTCAAAAAATCTTAAAGAAATACAAGAACAACAAATTAGGTTTTCATACAATCAAAGAGATCCTCAGATTTGATTTAGTCGATAAGAAAATGCTGGATCAAAGTTTCTTTCA
>CAMYLW010000543.1 GCA_947259475.1 Thermodesulfobacteriota bacterium | reverse complement strand
TGCCGCCAGAACCAGTCCAATCAACGACCACACAGCAAACCCCAGCCAAAATAATTTAGACCGCGTATAATTTAGCACGCCTGAAGAGCGGGTAAATAGTGCTCGAGCGGTAAGTAGAGACAAAGCAGGGTAGAGCGGCAATACATAATGAGGAAGCTTAGTGGGTATTAGCTCAAAGACCAGCCAGGCTGGGACCAGCCAAGCAAGGCAAAACCGTTCAGCCGGTGAGGTCCGATGTTGCCAAGCGTGATACATTCCCTGCCCGATAAAGAGTGATCCGGGCCAGAAAGTAACCATCACAAGCAGTAGATAGTAGCCAGGGAAAAACCCGTGTGACTCATGCCCGGATATCAATTTAGGCAACAGATCCGAGCGAATTGCATCCGAGAAAAATGCACCTTTGGTGGCTATGCTGATGGCGATTGCCCAGGGAGAAAAGATGGCGGTAGCCAGCGGGATTCCCCACCAGAGACGGAGCTGTCTGACAAGGCTCAAGCTTCGGTCCGCCACCAGGAGACTGGCGATGGTGAGTAAGCTCACCAAAGGTACGATGGGTCCCTTGACCAGCATGCCGCACCCCTGGGCCAGCCAAAACACTAATATGATTCCAACCCCCACGTTTCCCCCCCGGCGGATCTGCATATACACGTGTGCTAGAGCCCCCTGGGCAGCCCCGACCGTGGTCAGCAGTACTGCATCGGTAGTGGCCTGGTGTGACTCAACCACCAGCAAGAGGCAACTGGCAGCGAGAGCCGCTCCCAGCAGCGCTGTCGGTGAATCGAAAAGAGTCGATCCAATCGCAAAGATCAGGAGGACGGCTGCCGTGGCCCCAAGGAGGGAGGGGATTCGGTAGGGCCAGATCTGGTCCCTGTTTGATTCTCCCACCGCTGTCGCCACTGCAGCTTGAATCCAGTGAATGCCGATTGGCTTCTTGTGTCGAGGCTGATTTTGAAAACGGATGCGAACGAAATCATGATCTTCGAGCATCTGACGGGTTGCCTGCGCAAATCTGGCTTCGTCGCGGTCCACCGGAGGCAGCTTTACCAGTCCAGGGATATAGAGACTGAGGCAAAGGACAATCAACAGTAAATAGTGGGTGAAACGTTCTGAGGTCTGCTGCACGTTCGGTTACCCATGTCGAAAGGATAGAGCCCCCAACCGTTTCGGTTACCCGACTCAGTTTAAAGGGTGCTAGGCAGATGAAACAGCAAGACAACTATCACAGTCCAGATATCTTTGCAAATGGCGTATAAAGCTTCCGGCAGCGGAGAATAGAAGGTACGGTGGAGTGGATCTAAAAACTTGACTTGACGGTTCAGAAGCTTTTGTGCCAAAGTCCACTCGAGCGAAGGGCGCCAGGAGACTGCCGCAAGAGGGATAATACCCTTGAAGCCCCTCAGGGGCAGCCCAAAGCCGAATCCTTTGAGCCTGGATTCTTTACTTGGTAATTTACAACCACCCAAACTATAAGGTGGGGATGCAATGAAACACAATGAGTCCGACCTGGACTTAAGTATTATAGTTCCCGTTAACAACGAGGAGCAAAACGTCGCCAAACTGGCTGACGAGATTGGAGCGGTGATGCGAACTACCTCGTGGTCATGGGAATGCCTTTGGATAGATGATGGCTCCACCGACAGTACCCTGGCAGAACTGCAGCAGTTGAACGAAAGAGATGATTATCACCAACTCGTCGTCCTGCCGGTGAATTACGGTCAGTCCGCAGCTCTTTCGGTAGGTTTTCGTCATGCCCGCGGTAAAATACTGGTCACCCTGGATGGTGACGGCCAAAACGATCCCAAAGACATACCTGCGATGATAGAGCGCTTACTCGAAGATGATGCGGACATGGTTAATGGTTGGCGGCAAAAGCGGATGGATTCCTGGGTTAAAAAAATTTCGTCGCGAATTGCAAACGGTTTTCGCAACTGGGTTACCAACGAACAGGTGCAGGATGTGGGCTGCTCGCTGCGCGTCTTCCGTCATCAGTGCGCAGACAGAATCCCCGTTTTCAAAGGTATGCACCGCTTTTTGCCCACACTGGCCCGGTTGGGCGGGTGCAGCAAAATAATTGAAATGCCAGTACGTCATCGTCCTCGACAATATGGACTGACCAAATATGGCATCAATGACCGACTGTGGGTAGGATTGGCGGACACTGTAGCCGTGAAGTGGATGAAAAATCGAATGGTATTTCCAGAGGTTAAATATTCATCTTTAGATGAGGGAAGTTCGTGAACAAAATGAGCACATTCTGGTTATGTTTGGGCTTTTCTGCCCAGGTATTGTTTTCCATGCGGTTTTTTGTTCAATGGATAGCTAGTGAAAAAGCTGGAAAAAGTGTGGTCCCGGTTGTTTTCTGGTATTTGAGCATCTTGGGATCAAGTCTTCTCCTGCTCTATGCGATATATCGCCGCGATCCGGTATTCATTGTCGGACAATCCGCAGGTATATTTATCTACAGTCGCAACCTCTTCTTGATCTACCGCGGCAAGAGAACTTCTCTTGCCGACTGATCTGTGCAATATTCGGGTTAGCCCTTGCACCGCCCGCAGAGGTGATTTTTTGCGAATTTGGAAGAAAACAGGAGAAAGGCCAAGTTATGCGCCAAGAATCACATTGTAAATAACGTATTTATGCTAAAGATATTCCTCCATTTATCCTATGCGGTGAATAAGTACATTGATTTCTATGTTTTGCAGGGCTGCCGCCAAGATTTGCCCGTACTCCCGCCTAGTTAGTCTGTGTGAATAACTCGTGAACCAGAAATCGATTTTTCAAGGCTAACCACGTTTGACGCACTCCCTATCGATTAGTAAAGTCTACTTTAAGGGGTGTGAAGTTCAGTCTGACGACCTTAATGGCGACAAGAAGGGAGCTGCCGGCGTGGCAATCTGTGAACTTTGCGAGCAGGAGAAAGAAAGGGTATATTCGTGCATAAAAAGAGTTGAAGAGCAAATCACCTTTGGAGATGAAACCCAGCTCAGTCTAGTACCCCACAACTGCCCAGAGTGTTCGGTTGGCATGGGTGGATTTCATCACCTCGGTTGTGGAGTTGAGCAATGCGCCAAATGTCACGGTCAGCTATTGTTCTGCTTGTGCGAGGCTGGAGAGAAATATCGTAAATTAACTGCTCATGTATGGTGGACACGGATACGCAGAACAATGCATGAGTCGGTTGTAAGTAGCAACTAGTCTGGCAGTAAATGAATTTTCCAAGTATGGTAATTTTGGCGCATCTAAGCACTATTTTCCCCTAGCCCTTAGATAAAGTTTTCACCTTAGCAAGCGCAGCATTTCTTTCCCTG
>CAMYLW010000542.1:2010-3151 GCA_947259475.1 Thermodesulfobacteriota bacterium | reverse complement strand
CATAGCATGGTCGCCATGACCTCTATCACCAGTGTTAGCTATATTCTGTATACTGTTTCCCCCGAAGTAGTTTCCAAACACGGTACCAATCAGCTCTACCTGACGACTTTTTGGGTCGTAATTGGCTTTCTAAGATATATGCAAATAACATTTGTACAGCAGATAAGTGGGTCGCCAACAGCCGTTTTATTGAGAGACATCTTCTTGCAAGTTGTCCTCGTGCTCTGGTTGATATCTTTTTATCTATTGCTTTATGTATTCAATTAGTGCCCAACCGCAAACACCACAATTTTCTCCTCTTTGACGGGAGAGAAGAAAAGTAAGGGTGAAAAAGCAATTCGCGGCAATGGCCAAGAGGGGAAATATGGGAAAGTCCACTGTGGTAGTTATCAAAACTTCTCCAGAGCAAGTCCTGGAGGACATCCCGACCATCATGGAGATGGCTGGCGTCAAAACGGCATTGCATTCTGAAGCCACCACTATTTTAAAAGACAACATTTCATGGCACTATCCTTTTCTTTCCGCCAACACGACTCCATGGCAACTCGAAGGCAGTATTTTGGGTCTGAAGGCGGCTGGCTTCTCAGATCTGGTGGCAGTTCATAACAACACAGTGGTAACGGACCCTTATAAGGGCGGAAAGCTTAACAAATTAGCGCAGATATATGAGCGATACCGCATAGAGGAAAAGTATAACTTTCTGCCCGAAGATATCACTTGGGAAATCTATCGTCCCAAGGCCAAAATGAAGGCGCTTGATAAAATCTATCCAGAAGGAATCCAAATACCTACCTTCTTTTCAGGAAAAAACATCATCCACCTGCCGACGATGAAATGCCACATTTACACTACAACTACCGGGGCAATGAAAAATGCCTTTGGGGGGCTTCTGAGCACCCGCCGCCACTATACCCACAGTGTCATTCACCAAACCTTAGTGGACTTGCTAGCCATTCAACAAGAGATCCATTCCGGAATATTCACCGTTATGGACGGAACCTTTTGTGGCAATGGGCCGGGGCCCCGCACCATGATTCCAGTGGAGAAGGGGCTCGTTCTCGCGGGTTCTGATTCAGTGGCTATAGATGCGGTCGCAGCTAAAATAATGGGATTTGATCCCATGATGATTGACTACATCAGA
>CAMYLW010000542.1:0-1968 GCA_947259475.1 Thermodesulfobacteriota bacterium | reverse complement strand
TGGGGTCGGGCGAGTGGAAGAAATAGAGATCCTTGGAGAGGATATTTCCTCAATGAACTTTGGTTTCTCCGTTGGGCACAACTTCGCTAGCCGTTTTGGTCATCTGTTCTGGTTTAGTCCTCTGAGAAGGATTCAGAGACTTCTTTTCCAGACTCCCCTCGTGTATCTATTTGTGCTGGGATCTTACTTTTATCATGACCTTATCTGGTGGCGTTTCATAGGCAAACGCATGATGGAAACCATAAAGATGAACACTAAATGGGGCAGATTTTTTGTTATTTATCCATTGTAGTAGGATTGGGCCCCAACCCTCCTATTGAGCGCTTACCTGAACTCCTCTCTCAGTTCATAGAAATTCAGATACTGATCGGGGGCTATTTCTACGGACCGAGGTGCGTACATTTTGAAAATCAGGTCGGTCTCGAACATGTCTTTCTCCCGTTCCCATACATATTTATTGAAATAGGGGATGAAGGGGCGGCTCTGCGGGTTCCGTGGTTTGTTGGTTACATCAATATTGCCGAGCAACAGATACGTTGGTTTTTGACTCAAGATGTATTGACCATCGTGTTTTTCGTGACCTGTCCAGCCCATTCCCATTCGAGGCATTTCAAGCCGGGCGATATGCTTGTTGGTAAGGCCCAGCATGTCGTAAACATACAGTTCAGAATAGTATGATACCGCCCCAATTGGTACTGCCGCCAGGCTATCTTGTTTTGAAACGTTCTCCTTGAACAACTTGCCAACCAGTGTCCATTGAGGGATCTCGACCTTTTTCTGGTATTCATAGAGGCGGTAGTGAGACCCTGCAATGGGCTTTGAAAGGTGAATAACAGCCCAAAATAGAACGACTATGACCAGACTATACCCCACCTTCTTAGGGGAGAAGTGGCTAGACTGAATGACATGATGGCAAAGGTTCTTGATGAGTTTTCCCTGTAACACGAGGAGAAAAGGAAGCGGGGCCAGGGCAAAGCGATACATGGGAAGACCATCTCCACCCACCCATACGGTTGCTCCCCAAAGGGCGACCACAGTAACAGCTAGAAAACGTGACTTACGCTCTCCTACCAGGAGAAAATACCCCACGGGTGCAGCCATCAAGAGGAGACCCTCGTAGTCTGCACAGTATTCAGCCAAGTATTTAAAACCACGTACAATTTGGTTCCATTCCCCTCCTGTTTTTGCATAGTAGGTATTGGGTAGCCAATCTTGAAAATAGAAAAGCCGGAAAGCGACCAGTCCTGATGCAGTAATCCCACAAGCCAGCAACCATCCAAGCCAACGTCTCTCTTTCTCCCCCCATGCCCGAATAAATTGAAACAGAAAAAGCAAGCCAAATACCAGCATTCCCTCCGGCCGAGTCAGGATACAGGCTGATGTAAACACTGCGGCAAGAAGCCATCTTTCTTCCAGCACCATGAGGTAACTGCCCACCGTCAAACAGACAAACAGAGCTGTTTCCATTCCCGAACCCGCCCAGCAGGCAAAGGCACCATTCACAGCCAAAATCAATGGCGCAAATAGACCGAGCACGGACTGGACTGGCGAAGCATTCAAGGCGTGAAATAGCCGATACGTCAGTATGATGGTGGCCAGACCGGCGACGACCCCAAGAATTCGCGCAACTGCAAGCAGATCGATGCCGATCAAGCCGCACAATGAAAGCAGCAGGGTCCACAGCATGCTGGTGAAACCTTCAACTTTTTCGCCCGGATTGAAGACTAATCCTTCACCTTGTGCGAGATTCCGCGCATATCTCAGGGTTATGAAAGAATCGTCGGAGATGAAATTATAGCGGTACACATTAAGAAGGAAGAGAATACATATACTGAACAAGATCAATAAAGTAGCCCTCTTGCCAATGGAGAGAAATCGTTCTTCTTTTGACGGCACAGAAAAACATACCCCCTGGTCATACCCGCCCTGGTTGTGAGAATCATGAGGGTTCACAAACGCTATCCTTCC
>CAMYLW010000541.1 GCA_947259475.1 Thermodesulfobacteriota bacterium | reverse complement strand
GCTCTTCAGGTAGCCCAGGCCCAGCATCCGGTAGGCATCAGCTTTGGCGGGGACAAGATCAAGATATGTCTCGTAGTCTTGAATTACTTTGTCGTAATTCCCCTGGTAATAGTGCAGCAAACCCCGCTTCTCATAGGCTGCCGCCAGGGCAGGATTCAGCTCCAAAGCCTTGGTGTAGTATTCGATTTTCTTGTGGGTGGCGGAGCCTTGGACTCCAAGGTTGAAATACTCCATGGCATTGTCACCATAGGCGGGTGCGGCGAGTAGCCAAAGGAATATGAAAAGGTAGATTGCCACTGTTTTCATGACATTATCTCTTGCTCACGAGGGAATTAATTTAGACGGCACCTCTTCATATATTAAGACATTTCGCGGTTAATGCAAACCTCCTTCAGTAACAATCTGTTATTTCCTATTGGCTAGGTCTCTTATACTTCCTCAGGAGTCTCTTCCTTTTGCTCCTGCGGCTGGCAGCACATGGTCGTCATCCGAGCCATCATCTCAGAGCAGTCGAAGTCGCAGCATCCACTTTCCTGATCCCTCATCTTTTGCATCATCTCGGCACAGTTGGAATCCAACTCTTCTGCTCGCTGGTTCATCATATTTCGCACCATCTCGGCAAAAGGCATACCCTCGCAGCAGTTAAAAAATTCCTCCCCAGTGTTTTTTCGTTTGTCGGCCATTTTGATTTCTCCTTTTTCCCTCTTTGTCTGTGTTTCTCTAGCCACGTCACAATGAGCGTTTGTTTGTCTATAAAGACGAAATGTGTACAAGAAAGGTTACAATTCGGCGGCGTGTCTGAGGGGTGAGAAGAGGAATGGCCCCGGATTGGATCACTGAAAAGATAAGAATAGTCGGACAGAGATACTCTATCCGTAAGTCTGCCCCATATCCATTTTTTTCTCTTCGTATTCCTCTTTGCTGATTTCGCCGAGGGCGTATCTTTTGTCAAGGATCTCCCTGGCCGAGTCGGATGGGACGATGGCAGGCGTTGTGGTTGCGCTGCCGGATGTGGACCAGCCCGTCATGCAGCCCGTACGTCTTCGCATCATGAAGACACACAGGACTATCATGGCAATGGGAAATATCCACCACCATCCAAAGCCGGCCCCGAAAGCTTCGTAGCCAGTCATTTCTATTACCTCCTCAGCATTCGATGATAATATCCAGCAAGAAACTTATTGTATTTCTTCCTTGGGATCGCAAACGAGCACGCTTCTGTCGTCCACCTCAAAAGAGCAGTGTTCTTCCAGGATGGCTCGAAATTTTTTTCGTGCCCGATGCACCCTCACCTTGACGTTTGAGACGCTGATGTCCAATATCTCGGCTATTTCTTTTTGGTTAAATGCCATGATGTCAGAGAGGATGAGCACCGAGCGGTAGTCTGGCGGCAGGAGGTCCATCTTGTCCTGGACACATTCTCCCATCTGGTGCTGCTCAAGTTCTTTTTGGACCACAGCCTCTTTGAAGGTTACTATCTCCTGCTGCATATTACGTTGGTTCAGAGAGGATCTCTTTGATTGCCTAAAATGGTCATGGCAGAGATTGTATGCAAGGCGAAATATCCAGGATGATAGTTTGGAAGGATCTTTGACGCTGTTTAGATTCTTCTGGATTTTGATAAACGTTTCCTGAATCAGGTCATCTGCCACCCATTCATCCTTGACATAGGCCAGGATGAATTTTCTGACAGAGTCATAGTGCTGATCGTAGATTTTCCAAAAGTCCATTGAAACACCGCTCAAGTCATCAGCAGCATGAGCCGCTTGATTGGGCAGAACAAGGCAGGTCATACTTTTCTTCTGAGCCCATCATTTCATGGATGCTGTTTTTCAAGGCGATGTGAGCTCCATTCTTGACCTTGCTGGCAAGATCCACCACCTCTTGAATTTCCTCTGATGTTAAACCAGCCACCCCAGCCTCATAGTACAGATGCTCAAAGCAAGGAGTACAGATGCTCAAAGCAAGGGATACAATTGGCAGCCGTGGCTGCCCCCAGCGCGATGAGAAGTTTGGTCCTTTCCTCCATGGTTCATATCCTCCTTTCCGTTTATTTTGTCTGTATGACGAAAAGGACATGCAAAAGGTTACAGGTACACCCAATTTTCTGCCGCATGGATAGTTTCCGATTGAACCCCTTTGAAGAATGGCAAGCGTGGACATTGCTCTAGCAGCTGCCACGTGAGTCCGTTAGCTTTGCATTCTAGCTGAGCGAGTTACGGCTTGCATGTTAGGTGACAAACTCCCAGGGGAGTCTCCACAGCGTAAGGGAAGTACTTCTTCTTAAACCAAAGTGCCACGTTCACCAGGGAGATCAGTACAGGCACCTCCACGAGAGGACCGATCACCGCGGCGAAGGCCTGTCCCGAGTCGATACCGAACACAGCGACCGCCACGGCAATGGCCAGTTCGAAGTTGTTGGAAGCGGCAGTGAAGCTAAGGGTCGTGGATTGCTCGTAGGTGGCTTGGGCTTTGATGGAGAGATAGAAAGAGACGAAGAACATCACTACGAAGTATATGCAGAGGGGGATGGCCACCCGCACCACGTCCAAAGGGAGTTGGACGATATACTCACCCTTGAGCGAGAACATCACCACTATGGTGAACAATAGGGCCAGCAGCGTAATTGGGCTGATTTTTGGGATAAATGTATTTTCGTACCACTCGTGGCCCTTGCTCTTCAGGCCGACAATGCGGGTTATGATGCCAGCGATGAAGGGGATACCCAGATAGATGAAAACGCTTTCTGCTATCTGACCAATGGATATGTCAACCACTGAACCTTTGAGACCCAACCACTGGGGGAGCAGGGTTATAAAAAAGTAAGCGTAGAGGGAGAAAAATAGCACCTGAAAGATGGAATTAAAGGCCACTAGCCCGGCGCAGTATTCCCGGTCGCCGGCGGCCAGGTCGTTCCAAACGATTACCATGGCGATGCAGCGGGCCAGACCGATCAGGATAAGCCCCACCATGTATTCATGATGGCCTCGGAGGAAGGTGATTGCCAACAGAAACATTAAGATAGGGCCGATAACCCAGTTCTGCACTAATGACAGTAATAAAACCTTGGCATTGCGAAAGACCGGGCCCAACTGCTCGTACTTTACCTTGGCCAGAGGCGGGTACATCATGAGAATAAGGCCAATGGCGATAGGGATGTTGGTGGTGCCGACCTGGAAGAAGTTAATAAAGTCGCGAACGCCAGGGAAAAGATAGCCCCAGCCCACGCCTATAAACATGGCCAGAAATATCCAAAAGGTCAGGAAGCGGTCTAGAAAAGAAAGACGAGCGGTCACTGTTGTGGACACGAGAATTCCCTCCGATCAATGTGAACAGACTTTGTCTTGTGAGATGGTTCTATCAGTCCTGCATTATAACTAGGCTCTTTATATCCCAATTGGGAGCTTTTAAAAACCAGCTAACACCAGAATTGAGCAACCGCTCTTGGGCGGGGACTTTTTTAATTATTTAGCCGCCCAGTCACTTCGTTCGCTCGACAGACGCAGACGGGGGCAGAAATTTTGCCTCCGCGACCTGCAGAGGC
>CAMYLW010000540.1 GCA_947259475.1 Thermodesulfobacteriota bacterium | reverse complement strand
AAAGGTCAGGATGGCCGACGCAGAAACAGTTTTAAAGGTAACTGGATATCCAGTTGGGGCTGTCCCCCCTGTGGCGCACCGGCATGCAATAGACACCTACCTGGATGAAAGCCTCAACCGCTTTGCCATAATCTACCCTGCCGGTGGTACTACCAGCAACATGTTTGCCACCACCTTCGAGGAGTTGCTCAGTCTCTCCAAGGCACAGGTTATCAGTGTTGCTCAAGCGAAGAAGACATAGTAAGCGGTTAGTAGTATGAGGACTGGGACGACTCGGTGACGCGGTGAGATGAAGGATATATGAGCAATAACCAAGCCAGTGGTTTTTTCTCTTGCCCTATGAGGCCCTTGAAGAATTGACAGCTGGAGTCCCCCTGCTTATTTTTCTTACGAGTCGGTCTTTTTGGTCAGGAATCAGGGAGAGAGGAGGAAAAAACGATGACCATTATTAAATGGAGGCCCGGCGGTCAGGAATCAGGGAGAGAGGAGGAAAAAACGATGACCATTATTAAATGGAGTCCCGGCCGGTCTGGCTACCGTTTCGATCCCTTTTCTGAAATGCAGCGTTTACAGCGTGAGATGCACAGGATCTATAATACCCTCACCGATACCCGGGAGGCCTCGAGACCAGCAGGAGTTTATCCACATCTCAACATTACGGAGGACGAGGATAATTACTATGTAAGGGCTGAACTACCGGGAGTTGATCCTGAGGACATTGAAATCACTACGCAGGGTAATGATCTGATTATCAACGGCGAGCGCAAGATTCCGCTTGAGGGCGAAAATGTCTCCTATCATCGTAGGGAGCGGGAGGCTGGCAGCTTCAAACGTATCACCTCGCTGCCCACTATTATTGATAGTAGCAAAGTTGCCGCAGTCTGCAAAAATGGGCTCGAGACCACGAAGATGGGCGTGCCACCGGGCAACCGCAGGGTGTTGGTTCCGAGGCGTACCTGAACGGTACGTCGCAGGGGCCGACACCCGAGGACGCCGGGAAGGACGTCCATATCCGTGGTCGCAGCAGGTGATTCACGAAATATCCGGGTTAAGGATGATTGGATTCCAGAGGAGGTAAATGGAATGAGCGATAAGGAACTTCAGGTTCGAGATAAACGGGAACTGGAAAGTGAAGGTGAACGAACAAAACCAGGCCCTGTTTTCATTCCGGCAGTGGATATTTTTGAGTCCGAGGCAGAAATCACCCTGTTGGCCGATATGCCCGGGGTGGCCAGTGAGAATGTCAGTATCGATTTGCATGAAAACCAGCTAACCGTCTCAGGTGAGGTCGAACCACTGACCTCCGAAAAAGAGGAATACCTGCTCCAAGAGTTTGAGACCGGAATCTTTCACCGTCAATTTACGCTGTCGGATCGCATTGACCAGAGCTCAATAACAGCTACTGTCAAAGACGGAGTTCTCCGGCTCGTGCTGCCCAAGGCGGAGAAAGTCAAGCCACGGAAAATTGAAGTAACAGCTGGTTAGTTAGTGTGGGATCACTCTATGACAGTCTCTCCTGCCAATATCCAAAATATTCTCTTCGTCTGTGCCGGCAACATCTGCCGCAGCCCTATGGCAGAATGGCAACTTAAAGCCCTGCTATGGGAAAATGCCATCACCGGCATGCAGGTAGGCTCTGCAGGACTCATTGCGCTCCCCGGTAACTCAGCATCTTTCAATGCCGTGCGTGTGGCAAAAGAGAACTCCATCTCGCTGGAAGAGCACAAAGCGCGCCTTATCACTACAGAACTCATCGATGTCGCCGACCTTGTCTTGGTCATGGAGTCTCACCAGGGCCACGAATTGATAACTGACCATCCCCAGGCCTCCGAAAAAATCTTACTCCTCCGTCATTTCGCCCGCTATGGTTCTCGTGAACGTGGCATAAGCGATCCGTACGGTCGTAACCTGGAAGCCTATCGGTTTTGCTTCGAGGACATCAAAGAGTGTGTGGAATCGTTGTACGAATGGCTCATTGAAGCCAGGCAATCATAACTTCTCAATAGGGGTAGATTCCCAAATTCGCAATATGCAGTCCAGAATCAAAAATCCCAAATCCCAAGCACCATATCTCAGGGTTTCAGGTGTCAGGGAAGAAAAACAAAAAAGCTGAAACCTGAACACTGGAATCTGGATTCTGACTCCTGACTCCTGACTCCTTCTTCTTGGTGCTTAGTGCCCAGTGCCTAGTTGTCTTTTCGGGCTTTGTGTTAACTTCTTACTGTGGTAGATTCCCCACCATGACTCAAGAAGACACCTCTCAATACCTGTATCGCTTTTTCCATCCCATCCAGGTTCGCTATATAGAAACAGACCAGCAGGGGCATGTCTTTTTCGGCCACTATCTGACTTATTTCGATGTAGCCCTGACTGAATACCTGAAGGCGATTGACTACAGTTACAATAAATTTCTCGAAGCCGGGATCGATTTTTTCTACGTGGAATCGCTCTGCCAGTACCGCGACCGGGCGTTTTTCGACGAGATCCTCCATGTTCACGCTCGGGTCGGGAAAATCGGTAATTCTAGTTTCACTTTTGAATTCTCCATCTTCGAGTCTGCGTCCCAACGGTTCATTGCCAATGGCCATATTGTTGCGGTGGCAGTGGATCAGTCTACCTCCAGACCAACGCCAGTCCACGACGGTTTCCGCCAAGCGGTTGAACTTTTCGAGGGAACTGACGCTAACTCCTCCTGATCCACTACGTTCCGCAACCTCACGATAGTCAAGATTTCATCAGCATAACTGGGGGCTTTGGTCCATGAATTAACTTCGAAATCCCCCCTACCCTCCCTTTATCAAAGGTCCTTCGGGGTTTTCAGTGGGTGAATTTGCAGCATAAGTAAGGCTCTGATGCCAGGATCCATTGCCTCCTATAGCCGCTTATCAA
>CAMYLW010000539.1 GCA_947259475.1 Thermodesulfobacteriota bacterium | reverse complement strand
TGCACTATATTAGCACTCATTACCAGTGAGTGCTAACAGGAAGGAACCACAGGCCCACATCCCACAGATTGAAGATCCCTGCAGTCCCGCTAAAGCGGGACAGGGAATCTTCGAAATGTAAGGAAGCGATTGCATTTTATTGCAGTTCGCTCGCTCACCCCGCAGCGAGCTACGGGGATTGCGCTCGCTGGAGCATTTTCAACAACAGACCGCACCCTCATGGAGTGCAATAAAAAAAGGAGAGTGATTGATGAAGTTTAGACCACTGCACGATCGGGTTATTGTCAAACGAGTCGAGGAGGAGGACAAAACCTCCGGCGGGATTATTATCCCTGACGCTGCCAAGGAAAAGCCTCAACAGGGAAAAGTGATTGCCGTTGGCAAGGGTAAAATCCTCGAAAATGGCAAGGTTAGTCCACTAGCTGTTAAGAAAGGCAACCGGATCCTTTTCGGCAAATACGCGGGTCAGGAAATCAAGATCGATGGCGAAGAACATCTGATCATGCGTGAGGACGATATACTTGCCATAATCAAGTAGGTTCGAGGCTGTCGTCCTCGACAACAAGGAGGGAATAGTTATATGAGTGCAAAAGAAATTAAGTACGACAGCGCGGCCAGGGAAAAAACTATGCAAGGGATTAACATCTTGGCCGATGCCGTGAAGGTAACCCTCGGACCCAAAGGTCGCAATGTGGTCCTGGAAAAATCATGGGGTTCCCCCACCATTACCAAAGACGGGGTGACTGTGGCCAAGGAAATCGAGCTCGAGGACAAGTTCGAGAACATGGGCGCCCAAATGGTGAAAGAGGTGGCCAGCAAGACCTCGGATGTGGCCGGCGACGGTACCACCACAGCCACCATCCTGGCACAGTCAATCTATCATGAAGGCTCCAAACTGGTGGCAGCGGGTCACAATCCCATGGCTCTCAAGCGTGGCATTGAAAAAGCCGTTGCTGCTATAGTGGCAGAGCTCGAGAAACTGAGCAAGCCCACCAAGGACCAGAAAGAAATCTCCCAGGTTGGAACCATCAGCGCCAACAACGACGCAACCATAGGCAACATCATTGCCGAGGCCATGAACAAGGTTGGCAAAGAGGGCGTTATTACGGTGGAGGAAGCCAAGGCCATGGAGACCACCCTGGAGGTGGTAGAAGGCATGCAGTTTGACCGTGGCTACATCTCGCCCTACTGGAGACCACCCTGGAGGTGGTAGAAGGCATGCAGTTTGACCGTGGCTACATCTCGCCCTACTTTGTCACTGACCCCGAACGCATGGAAGTGGTGCTGGATGAGCCCTATATTCTTACCCACGAGAAGAAGATCGGCACTATGCAGGACCTGCTCCCTCTTCTCGAGCAGGTTGCCAAGATGGGCAAGCCGCTCTTGATCATTGCCGAGGACATTGAGGGAGAGGCGCTGGCCACATTAGTGGTGAACAAGCTGCGTGGGACCTTGAAGGTGTGTGCGGTAAAGGCCCCTGGTTTTGGCGATCGGCGCAAGGCCATGCTGGAAGATATTGCCATTCTCACCGGTGGTCAGGTGATTTCAGAGGACTTGGGTATCAAGCTTGAGAGTGTGACCGTCAATGATCTGGGTTCGGCCAAAACACTGCGGGTTGACAAGGACAACACCACTATCGTCGATGGTGGTGGAAGCCGGAAGGACATTGAGGGCCGAGTAAAACAGCTCCGCGCTCAGGTTGAAGAGACCACTTCTGATTACGACCGCGAGAAACTCCAAGAGCGTTTAGCTAAACTGGTTGGCGGTGTGGCGGTGATCAACGTTGGGGCTGCCACGGAGACTGAGATGAAAGAAAAGAAGGCACGGGTGGAGGATGCTTTGAACGCCACCCGGGCTGCGGTTGAAGAAGGTATTGTCGCCGGTGGCGGCGTGGCCCTGCTTCGCTGCGCTCCAGTCTTGAAGAAGTTGCAAGTCCAGGGTGAGGAAGCTTTCGGTGTGAATATCGTCAAGCGGGCCCTGGAGGAGCCAGTCCGGCAGATCGCTGATAATGCCGGACATGAGGGCTCAGTTGTGGTTGACCGGGTCAAGAACGAAAAGGGATCCGTCGGGTTCAATGCTGAGACCGAGAAGTATGAAGATCTGGCCAAGGCAGGTGTGATAGATCCTACTAAAGTGGTGCGGTTTGCCCTGCAGAACGCTGCCAGTGTAGCGTCACTACTCCTGACCACTGAAGCAATGATAGCTGAAAAACCCAAGAAAGAGGCAGCTATGCCGGCTATGCCGCCAGGTGGCGGGATGGAAGGTATGTATTAGACCATTTCAGCAGGTGAAAAACGGGCTCAGGCGTCCGGGCTCTAGCTTCCGGATTGCCTGGGCCCCTTTTTTTGAATATTGAATATCGAACAAGGAATTTCGAACAGCAGAAGTTATTAAAAGAAATATGAAAATGTTTTTCACTTCGATATTCTGCGGTTTCTTGTTCTGCGGTTCTGCGGTTCATATTCTCGGCGACTTGAAAACGACTTACTCCCTAGTGCCTAGTTGAAACGGTTGCCTGCTGAATCCATTTTCCCCTTGCTTCCTTCAAGCTTCTCGGCTATAAATGCTTGTTTCGAGGAGGATAACTATGGCTCGAGTCACAATTGAAGATTGTCTTGAAAAGGTTAACAATCGTTTCTTGCTGGTTCATCTTGGTGCCAAGCGGGTTATTCAGCTTCGCAAAGGAGCACCCCTCTTGGTAGACGCACCAAAGAACAAAGAGGTTGTGCTGGCGCTGAGGGAAATCGCTGCTGGAGAGATCAGTTTTGACAACATAATCAAGATCGACCAAGATGAGGTTGTCGTCCAAGCTTTGGAGGACTCTCCTGAGGCTGCTGAAGCAGACACCCCTGCCAAGGAGACCGAAAAGGAAGCGGCACCCCCTGAGGAAGATGAATCGAGCGGAGACGAGCAGGCCAAAGAAGCAGTTGAAAATAAAGATAGTCCTGACGAGCAGGCTAAAGAAGCCGGTGCAAAAGAAGATAGTCCTGACGATAAGGCTAAATGAGCACCGGCTCGCGTGCTCGATGTTGACAGCCTGAGAGACAGAGAGTTAACGGAGGTTTTGGCGTTGGCAGGCAAGAAACTCCTGAGTTGCCTGAAAAAACGCGATCTGCTCAATTCCGGCAAGGCAGACAAATCTGAACTAATAAAGTTGGGTGAACGCTATTTGCATGAGGACCGCCT
>CAMYLW010000538.1 GCA_947259475.1 Thermodesulfobacteriota bacterium | reverse complement strand
TTGGGGACGAATTGCAGCGCGGCTGAGTTGATGCAATACCTCAGTCCCGTGGGCTCTGGCCCGTCTTCGAACACGTGGCCCAGATGCGAGTCACCGTGCTTGCTGCGTACCTCGGTGCGCACCATAAAAAGCCTCCGATCAGTCTTCTCGACAATATTATCCTGCTCCAGCGGTTGAGTGAAGCTCGGCCAGCCTGTTCCCGATGCGAACTTGTCCTTGGAGCTAAAGAGCGGCTCGCCTGTGACAATGTCTACGTAGATGCCCGCCTCATGGTTATTCCAGTATTCGTTTTTGAAGGGCGTTTCGGTTCCGTTCTGCTGGGTGACCTTGTACTGCATTGCGGTCAACCGCTGGCGCAGTTCCTTGTCATCAGGACGGGTGTACATGCCGCCGGCTTGCATCTCCGAGACCATGTCGCTGTTCATCTTATCCTTCATCGTGTCCTCGGGCATTGCTGTCACCTTCATATTGTCCTCCATATCGGATTTCATCTCACTTTTGACTTGCGGCTTCATATCGGACTTCATGTCTGCCCATGCTTTCTCCAGGAACTGGTCCCGGCCGGAGCCGTGGCGGTACCAGCGGTAGCGGATCGGGTTCTTTTTGTAATAATCCTGGTGGTAGTCCTCGGCCGGGTAAAAAGTGCTCAGCGGGAGGATGTCGGTCGCAATTGGCTTATCGAAGCGCCCCGATGCTGCCAATGTTTTCTTGGAGGCCTCAGCCAAACGGTGCTCCTTCTCGCTAGCATAGAAGATGGCGCTCCGGTACTGGGAGCCACGGTCCACGAATTGGCCGTCTCCATCCGTGGGATCCACATGCCGCCAGAACACCTCGAGCAGGTTCTCATAGGTAATCTTGGTCGGGTCATACACCACCTTTACAGCCTCCACATGCCCGGTAACGGCTCTTGACACCTGTTTGTACGTAGGGTTGGCAACGTGGCCACCGGTGTAGCCTGAGATGGCCTTGATAACGCCGTCGACTTTCTCGAAATCGGATTCCGTACACCAGAAACAGCCGCCGGCAAAGACTGCCGTTTTGGTCTTTTGAGGGTTGTCACTCATTTGTTTCTCCATCTTTTCATTCATGCCTCTGACCTGGTGGCTGGCAAAAAGGAGAACCACCAGAGTGATGATGGCGATATTTACAGTTTTCATAAGACACCTCCAAATATTTTGCATCTCGTTTCGTATGACACGGGCAGGGTCCACAGCTAGCGTCGTCCGAATTTTCCTTACTGAAATAATAAGACAGCGGCTTAAAGAAGGTGTAAAGGGTATGTAAAGATTAGGTAAAGATTTGTGGCGGGAGCTTAGCTCAGGACATAAGGGGTCAGTCTGCCCGGCGGAGCTGGTCGACTGGGAGGTCGAACCAGATTCGGGTTCGGCCATTGACAAGTTCGGCACTGACAGAGCCGCCGTGGGCCTCAACCAATTCCTTAACGATGGCCAAGCCAATGCCGGCGCCGCCGTGATCGCGTGAGCGGGACTTTTCACCGCGGTAGAAACGCTCGAAGATAAAAGGAAGATCTTGTTCGGCTAGTTCTCCACCGGTGTTGGCAAAAACGACCTTGATCGCCTCCGGCCTAGATTCAGTTGAGATCATGACCGCTCCACCTGAGTCTGTATACTGGCAGGCGTTCTGCAAGAGGTTATGAACCACCTGTGACAACTGGTGGGGATCAGCCCAAACTTTTTTCTGAGGGTCTACGAAATGCGTCTCCACCTCGATTCCCTTATCGTCCAGTTGCGAACGAAACGAGTCAAGCATTTGAGTAATAAGGTCAACAATTGGGATCTCCACTTTATGCAGGCTGGCCTTTGCCGCATCAGCTTTGGCCAAGCGAAGGATGTCTTCCACTAACTGTACCAGTCGGAATGTTTCCTCCTGGAGCAGCCCAAAGGTTTCCTTAGACGGCTCAAGCACTCCATCAGCAAGAGCCTCGAGGTAGCCTTTTATGTTGGTTAGAGGTGTCCTGATTTCGTGGGCCACGTCGACCATCATCGTCTTGC
>CAMYLW010000537.1 GCA_947259475.1 Thermodesulfobacteriota bacterium | reverse complement strand
CTAAATGATGGTAACTAAAGAAAGGGGTTGCGCTCGTTGCGGGACTTAACCCAACATCTCACGACACGAGCTGACGACAGCCATGCAGCACCTGTCACCCGGTCCACCGAAGTGGAAGACCATGTTTCCAGGGTTGTCCGGGGATGTCAAGCCCAGGTAAGGTTCTTCGCGTTGCGTCGAATTAAACCACATGCTCCACCGCTTGTGCGGGCCCCCGTCAATTCCTTTGAGTTTTAGTCTTGCGACCGTAGTCCCCAGGCGGAGCACTTAATGCGTTAGCTACGGCACAGCAGGGGTCAATACCCGCTACACCTAGTGCTCATCGTTTACGGCGTGGACTACCAGGGTATCTAATCCTGTTTGCTCCCCACGCTTTCGCGTCTCAGCGTCAGTATCGGTCCAGAGGGGCGCCTTCGCCACTGGTATTCCTCCCGATATCTACGAATTTCACCTCTACACCGGGAATTCCCCCCTCCTCTCCCGTACTCAAGTCTGGTAGTTTCAAATGCACTTCCTGGGTTGAGCCCAGGGCTTTCACATCTGACTTACCGAACCGCCTACACGCTCTTTACGCCCAATAATTCCGAACAACGCTTGCACCCTCCGTATTACCGCGGCTGCTGGCACGGAGTTGGCCGGTGCTTCCTCTGGTGGTACCGTCAGGCTTCGACATTATTAGTATCGAAACGGTTCTTCCCACCTGACAGGGCTTTACGACCCGAAGGCCTTCTTCACCCACGCGGCGTTGCTGCGTCAGGCTTTCGCCCATTGCGCAAAATTCCTCACTGCTGCCTCCCGTAGGAGTCTGGACCGTGTTCCAGTTCCAGTGTGGCTGATCATCCTCTCAGACCAGCTACCCGTCGCTGCCTTGGTAGGCCTTTACCCCACCAACAAGCTGATAGGACGCGGGCCCGTCCTCGAACGCTAACTTCCATGGAGAGGTCAGCTTTTACGGTTACCCACGCGTTACTCACCCGTGCGCCACTTTACTCTCCCAAGCAAGCTCGGGATTTCTCGTACGACTTGCATGTGTTAGGCACGCCGCCAGCGTTCATTCTGAGCCAGGATCAAACTCGCCACTTAAAATGTAAAACCAAGCGAACTTGGCTTCTTAGGCAAGAAATGACTTAAAGACCCACGAGATTTACACGCTATTTAGTTTTCAAAGATCAAAATACACTAACGTTCTTTATTTTATAGTATGGATTTGCTGCATTGTCAAGATCTAAAAAACGCTTCTAATGCGAAGCGCAACAGCTCGCCTTTATACAAAGAATGAGGTTTCCTTGTCAAGGAAAAAGTGAGAAAAAAATTTGAAATAGTGGAACGATGGAATATTGGAATGTTGGGTTACCATCTCCACCCCCCATCATTCCATTATTCCAGCATTCCATCCTTCCAGTTGCGGCCCTACTGTTGCTCATCCACCTGAATCCGGTGGTATTTCTTCTTGCCTGCGCGTAAGAGTATTTCCCCCTTTTCCAGTTGGTCCAGGGTAGCCCTTTCGTCAAAAGTTTCTATCCTGCGACCGTTTAGATAACCTCCTCCTTGCTTGATAAGACGCCTTGCTTCTCCCCTGGAAGAGCACAATCCCACCTCCGCAAAAAGCTCAAAGGCGGGAATCCCTTGGCGCAGTCGACTCGAAGCAACTGTAGTGGCTGGCATTCCAGCAGCTGCACCCTCAGCAGTTGATTCTGGTTGCCTTCGGACCCCACTGCTGGGCAAAAGATTGTCTGTAATGGTCCGTGCCCCGAAGATCTCTTCCGACTCTGCCTGGGCAGCTCGAGCGGCGGCCTCTCCGTGGGTGATTCTAGTGACTTCATACGCCAGGATTGTCTTCACCAGATTGAGATCTGTTCCTTGCAGGTCTGCAACTGCTTGAACTTCCTCCATGGGCAAGAAGGTAAAATATCCGAGGAATCTCGCTGCATCTTGGTCCTCTGTATTAATCCAGTACTGGTAATATTCGTAAGGCGAGGTTAACTCACCATCCAACCACACAGCGCCCTGTGCGGTCTTTCCCATCTTCTCGCCACTGGCAGTTGTAATCAGGGGAAAGGTAATGCCATACACTGTTTTTTGGCGCATTCGCCTTACCAGGTCAACGCCTGCGACTATATTCCCCCACTGATCGCTTCCACCCATTTGTATGTGGCAATCGTAGTCATCAAAAAGCACGAGGAAGTCATAGGCCTGCAATAACATGTAGTTGAATTCGATGAAGCTCAGCCCGGTTTCCAGCCTCATCTTATAACTCTCCGCACTCAACATGCGGTTTACACTGAAGTGGCGGCCTATATCTCGTAGAAACTCAATATAATTCAATGGTGCCAGCCAATCGGCATTGTTGACAAGCATGGCCCGCCCTGCTTCGAAATCAATGAACCGACTTAACTGGACCTTCAACTTCTCAGCGTTGGCATCAATCTCTTCACGGCTGAGCATCTGGCGCATTTCTGTCTTGCCGCTGGGATCACCAACCAGAGCAGTTCCTCCACCTACTAGCGCAATGGGGCGGTGACCGCAGCGCTGCATGTGAGCTAAAGACATGATTGGCAGGAGACTGCCAACGTGCAGACTTGAAGCAGTTGGATCGAAGCCGATGTAACAGGTAGTCGGTTTTTCAAGAATCTGGCGGCAAGCGGCTGCGTCGGTGCTTTGTTCTATAAAGCCCCGCTCTTCGAGAACATCGTAGGCGTTTGTCAACTTCCACATCCTCCATACATAAATCAGGTCCAAGGCTCAGGGCGCAAGGCGCATGGAATGTTGAAGCATTGAAAAATATCAAATCCCAAGCATCAAATTACAAACAAATCTCAAATTCCAATATTCAATGACCAAAACAGGTTTAGAATTTCGAATTTTGGTCATTGTGATTTGTTTGATATTTGTGATTTGTTATTTGGAATTTCTGGCACTCCAGTACTTCAGCACCTGCCAGCTGCCTACTGCCTCTAGTCATCCATGGTC
>CAMYLW010000536.1 GCA_947259475.1 Thermodesulfobacteriota bacterium | reverse complement strand
ACTTTTTACCCGCTATTTTTGCAAGGAATAATCTGAATTCAATTATAATACGGATATAAACTCCTGAATCTGGTAGGAGGTAGCCGTATAGGCTACCCCCTCCCTACAGAACGGCTCGTACCGGCCAGGTAAGCCGCTCCTCGATCAGCGACTGAAAATTAATTCAAGAGGTTGTTGTTTCTGTGTGAAATCATGTAGGAAAATCAACCCCTGCCTTCTGAACCATTTGAGGTCCATTACAAATCGAACCTCTCTGCGCTCCACCGATTGCCACTTGTTCATCTTGACCCAGACCCTTTGCGCTTGTTGAGGCTTAAACCCGGCCCTTATCATCATCCTCTGAAACTTCCGCGGGTTCTTCCACTTTTTCAACTGCATCGATCTGAGACGGCTGCGTATCCAGCCATCAAGATCTCTGAAAAGCATGCGAAATTCCTGAGTTTTGAAATAAGAAACCCAGCCCCTCAAGTACACATTCAGCTCTTCAATGGCCTGGTACATGGATAAGGGATTGTTCCTACGGGTCAGTTCTCGGACTTTGTCCTTGAATCTGCGCCGGGCCTTATTGCTCACCCGAATCTTTTCCCGTAAAATCTGGAATCCAAGAAAAGCAACATTCTTGACCAATGCCACCTGACTCTTCTCGTTATTTACAGGAAGATTCAAGTTGTTCTCCAGGTGACCTGTGATTCCTTCCATTACCCGCCTGGCCGCTCTTTCAGATTTTAACAAAATCACAAAATCATCTGCCCAGCGGCAGTACCGATGGCCTCTTTTCTCCAGCTCCTGGTCCAGCTCGTTTAGCACGATATTGGACAACATCGGCGATAGCGGAGACCCTTGTGGGCAACCTTTGGTCGTCTTTTCCAATCTCCCATCAACCATTGTTCCAGCCTTTAACGCTCTTGCAATCAGCGTTACCAGACGCTCATCTGCTATCTTTCTGCGTATGAGCTTTAAAATAAGGTTGTGGGGAATCTCATCGAAAAACCTTGCCAGATCGATCGACACGCACCATTCATAGCCCTCTTTAACAATCATTTGGACATGGTAAATGGCCTGACGCTGGCTGTGACCTCGGCGAAACCCATAGTTGGATCTGCTAAAATCCGGCTCAAATATCTCCTGAAATACCAGATTGGTACTTTGACTGACCACGCGATCCATTACAACGGGTATGCCTAACTTGCGCATCTTTGCGCTGCCCTCTTTGGGTATCAGCACTCTTCGAGCAGGTTTGAAACGGTAGTTGCCGGCTTTGAGCTTCTCATGGATCACCACTAAAAGCTCGTCTTTTCGCCGTTCAAACGCTTCCACCGTCATTTGGTCTATTCCCGCTGCCCCGGCATTCTGCTTGACCTGTCGCCACGCCGTTCGCAGTCGTCTCGGATCATAGACCCGTTCTAACACCTTTACATGTTTCACTTTTCCTCCGTGACTGTCTTACACTTCAGATTACCGGGTTGCAAGCCGTCCTGGGGACTGGACACCGGATGCCTAAAACGCAAGCACCCCCGTTTTCCGGTTTTCTGGTCTCCTGTAGTTTCTTTGCAACGCTAATTCGGCTCTTCAATGTTGTCACCATCGCCTTTCGTCCACGGCTTCCCACATTCCAACGACGATTTTTGGGATGTCCGGACTTGGCAGTGTACCGTATCGGCATAGGGTAGGATCAATCGTGCCACCGTCTCGCGGCGGGTTCTCCGGCCTATACATTCTTACGACCTCCTGTCTTTCCGGTCGTCAGGGTTTTATCCTCCACTCTGTTACCAGGCTTCATTGGCCCTGAGTCTTCAGTACTATCCGTGAATCTGCCACCTTCTGTGCCCTGCCCCGCTTCGGGTTCGCCTATTCGGTTCGGTTTTATGATACCTTTGGCAACATCGATACCAGCACAGGAAGGCTTCCCTGGGTAAGACGCACCACCTCCCCATATGCCGTCCAACTTCACTTCGGTTCGGTTCACCGGATATTAGGCCTCGCTCACACACGCCTGCTCGACCTCCTCCCCGCTGCCATATAG
>CAMYLW010000535.1 GCA_947259475.1 Thermodesulfobacteriota bacterium | reverse complement strand
TATTTTCCTGCATGATTTGCAAGATAGATGGTGGTGAGAGGATGGGTCACCACAAAACCTGGCACGATCCTCATGGACTTGCACTTTGGACGCCAAACCATAACGCTCAAATGTAGAGAGAGTTCTGTAGGCAGTATCGAGAGAGATCGTGGGAATGCGGGCTTGAACTCTCATGTGAATAGTTTCTGCTGATGGATGATCAGTAGCTTTGTCCAACTCCCGAAGTATCTCTAGCCGTTGATGGGTCAGCTTTAGCCCCTCCTTTTCGCAGATATTTCTAAAAAACCTCATTTTGTCCTCGAAAGACCTACTTTGCCCCGACGATTCCATAGGATAACTCCTAATCTTGACTTATTCTTGAGTAAGAATGATAACTATTGTTGGTTCTGAAGGCAACAAAAGAAGGGAATTTTTACTACTTTTTTAGAAAGTGGACTAATCTAGGACCACAGAGTGTATTTGCGGCCGAGAGATATCGGGGGACAAATAGAAACAAGGAAATACCTTACCGAAATGCACTTATTAATCTGCCCATAATCCCAGGGCCTATATGGTTATTTAACCGACGCCACAAGAGAACTCAATATCTCTTGCCATGATGTAAACTTTCATAAAAGTTTAGGTATGATATGGAGATCTCAAGTATTGGGATGTGTACGCAATTAAACATACATAGCAGGTATCTTTATGGTAGACCCTGTTATTTCAACTACCATACATGCTATAGGATTCCGAAAGCTAGGCAGCTTTTGTCCAAGGAAGAAACAGTAGGAGATACCCCGTTGTCCCAACTCCTTCTGGACATCTCGTGCACCTTCCATAATGAAAGTGTGGTGGCGATCTGAATCATAGGGGTGGTATACTCCCAATCCCTGTTACACCAGCACCGGCAAGCCGAGTCTGTTTCCGAGGAAAACGGCAGTGTCGAGGGCCGGATTTTCGTGGCCCCTTCCAGCATGGTGCATCCAGTACAAAACGTACGCCGCCTTTTTGGGCACGGCTGAATCCTTGAAAACCCGTGTCCCTCATAAAGGCGGTGCGGCAACACCTGCACCGAGAGCTTCAAAGATTGCATTTATCGTGTTTGCCTGTTGCGGAAGGATACAAGCTAAGTTATGGCCTCTGTGAAAGGCCTTATTCCGATACGATCGATCAGCTTGCCAAGGCGTTCATTTCTCTTGGCATTTTCCTGGTAGCATTGAACAACTTTATCGACGACTTGCAATACCTGGGCATCGTCCAGTCCCGTGGCGATCTCCTCGCCGATCCGCGGCGCTGCTCCCACATTACCGCCAATGACCACCTGCCATCCATCTTTTTGTCCGATCAGACCGATGTCGCGCACCCACGACTCGGAACAGCTCAGATGACATCCGGATACGGCCATCTTGAATTTGCCGGGCAATTCTTTGCCGTGATAGCGCTGATCCAATTCCATTCCGATGCCCAAAGCGTCCTGGCGACCTATCTTACAAAACGTCGTCCCGGGACACGCCCTGATGCTTCGAACACAAAGCCCGACGGCTGCCCCTTGATCAAGCTGCAACTCTTTCCAAACCTGGTCGATGTGTTCCTCCTCCAGCCCGACAATTGCGATGCGCGTTGCCCCGGTAATCTTTAGGGCTTGGGCATTGTATTTTTCGGCAACATCGGCGATCCGTCGAAGCAGATCAGGCGTGACAACACCACAGGGAATATGGGGAGCTATAGCATAAGTTTTGTTGTCCCGTTGCAATATCGCACCTTTTTCACCTAATTTAAGCATGTTTACCTCCGTCTCATCCTTCTTGGCTGTTCTCTAATTCATCTGTCTTTCGAACACTAAGCCAGTGTATGTGTACTCAAATCTTTTTCGATAAATTATTGGACCGATTTTAACAAATGCAAGCAGTTTTAATTTAAAATTTCACTTAAGCGCCTCGGCCGCGAGCTTGCTACAATTATCGGTCTCGGTAACTTCATCGATTGAAGTATGCATTAGTCAGTCCTGAAGGTGCATGGAATCATTGGCCTCGACCGACTGCTGCCGGTGGTTAGATCATCTCCAGTTTTTGAACAGTATTTACCAAAGACTTCCGGTCGCTATCCTATCGAAACAAGGACGGGTCAAGAGCAAAAACGCCGTCCTCGTGGTTAATCAATAAGCAGCATGTGCTGAGGAATTGCTTTAAATGGAACTTTAGGTCTCAACGGAAACTAAAACCCCTTACTGGCTGTAAAAGCCAGTAGGGGTTATAAAGTAATATCTTGAACTGGGTCTGTGACGCTATCCTAACGCTCGGGAATATCAAACTTTAATTTTCCCTCTCCCGGTACACTTTTGGGATCCAGTAGACGAGACGCATCGTCAACACAACTTTCCTTTTGATCTTCACTTACCATATTAGGATCCTTAAGGGCATCAAGAGGGCAGAGGAACCTATTTCCAGCATTGTCTTTCACCCATACTAATGGGTTTCTTTCAGGGGTAGCCATATATCTCACCTCCTCACATTATATAAGCTCTGATTTCGCTAGCTAATTTGCTGATTGTCAGATTCGCTACGTTAAATCTCGAATAATCTAAAATAAGGAGGGAAAAGCGAGAAGTCAATACACGGTTAGCTGTATTTCTTGGTTACATGTGGACTACAGCGGAGGCTGGGTAGGTAGCAAGGAGAGGTTAGGGTGGATTTTTGGATCACATCCGTCAATCTGCACGTTCTGCTTCTGGGATCTCGTCACAAAATACTCGCGTGAAATTCTCTAGATAGGGACTTGACATCTCTTGCCAAGATGTGAACTTCTGCAAATGTTACGATATAGATACCTTGAATTTTGGGTTATCAAGTCATTGTCTTCCAAGAATGAGAAAAAGGTTGGCTATTACCCTTTCTTAGATTCCTCTTCTCCTGGATTCGGCTGAACTGTTTTTGGCAAAGAAACCGTAAAGATCATAAAATCTTGCTCTTGGGTAACAGACAGAAGACCACCCATATCCTCGAGTAGTTTATAGGAGAGCGGCAACCCTAGACTTCGACCACCTTCAGCAAAAGGCATGAATAGCAGTTCAGGCTGTTTGATCTTTGCGCCAGCGACTTTATTTTTGAACTCAATCTGGAGATCTTGTTCTCTCTCAAAAGTCCTGATGTTTAGGATCTCCCCTTCAATCATAGCCGCCGAGGCATTACGGATTAGATTAATAAAAATCTGAGCCAATATAGAAGGATCTGCCAAAACTACTGAGAGTTTCGGATCTAAATCCAATTGGCACATTGCCTGCCTGCGATCCATCTCGGGAGATAGTAGGTCCACACAATCAGCGATGATTTTGTTGACCGAACACTCCTGAGGACGTATTTCCACTGGTTTGAGGTAATTTTTTATCCTGGTTAATATCTTTTCCAAGCGTTGGGATTCGTTAAGGATGATGTCGCACTCTGGTAAGTTTGGAAATCTTTCTTGGAGGCGTCGGGCAAAACCGCCTATGGAGACAAGCGGGTTCCTGATCTCGTGGGCTACCTCGGCAGCTATGGCACCCAGCGTTTCAAGCTTTTCCCTCTGCACCAAAGCCTTCTCCAGG
>CAMYLW010000534.1 GCA_947259475.1 Thermodesulfobacteriota bacterium | reverse complement strand
CATCCTTGGGCAGGGCTTTCTCACTACCAGAGACTCGGTTTGACCCAGCTTACTCCTAAAAGCAGTACCGAGCTTTTGCAAGCCCTCCTGGAAGAAGGCAAGGTGGATGAAAATCTGAAAAATTTGATACTGGGCAAGGCCGGTGGTAATCCGCTCTTTGTCGAGGAACTTACCCATAACCTTCTGGACACCGGTGCCATTGGAAGATCGGATGGCACTTACGTTCTTACAAAAAAGGTATCAGAGATAGAGGTTCCCGACAGCCTTCAGGCGGTAATCGCTGCCAGGATAGACCGGCTAGAAGAAACCTTAAAACACGTACTTCAGGTGGCATCGGTGATCGGCAGGGAATTTGCCTTCAGGGTGCTTCGAGTGATTTTAGAGATGAAGGAGAAACTCAGACAATATCTCACCGATCTTCAAGGATTGGAATTTATTTATGAGAAGATTCTCTTGCCTGAACTGGAATATATTTTCAAACATGCCTTGACCCAGGAGGTGGCTTACAACAACCTCCTTCTGCAAAGGCGAAAAGAGTTTCACGGGCTCGCTGGTGAGGCAATCGAGAAACTTTACGCCGAGACGCTACAAGAGCACCTGGGGCCACTGGCTTTTCATTTTTATCGGGCCGAAGCCTGGGAGAAGGCTTTTAAATATCTGACGGCCGCCGGTGAACGGGCAAGATTCGCCTATGCCATGCGCGAAGCTATCGATTATTTTGACAAAGCTGTGGAAGTCAGAAGTAAAATATCCGATACTATTAGCAAGGAACAGCTCATGAGCTTGCATGAAAGCCGTGGTCGAACTTTGCAAGTGTTAATGGAATGGGGAAAAGCGGCAGACGATTTTCAAAAAGAAATAGATCTTGCCAGAGAGCTGGGAAATAAAAATATAGAGGCACAAGCCCTGTTAAACCTGGCTCTGTGTTATAGACCTTGGGGGGTCTTAATTGACATGACTAAAGTCCGAGAATGTCTTGACAAGTCTCGAAAGCTATTCAGAGAAACAGGTGACCAAGCCGGTGAGGTACGCTGGAATATTATGGCTGGAATCCAGATGACCATAACCCTGGGGCAACTTAACGAGGCTGAGACATATCTCCAAGAGGCCATTGATGTGTGCAGAAAGATCAGAAATAAGCGAGGCGAAGGCCCTGCTTTAGGATTTCTTGGGTTGGGCCATATCGTGATGGGGGATCTTGAAACGGGTATCAAGGAAACCAGAGAATCGAGAGAGATTGCTCGCGAGATTGGTAACCAGTTTTTACTGGTTAGTTCATTTCACTGGTCACTGTTGGGTCATGGCGCACGCGGTCAATACGATGAGGCGTTCAAATCTTTAGAGGATCTATCAAAGGGTGCTAACGAAATCGGCAGTAAACATTTAATCGCCATGGTACCAAACCATTATGGTTGGATATACAGCGAACTTTGCAATTTTGAAAAGGCCGTTGTTCATGACACAAACGGCCTTGACGTTTCCCGGCGCCTTGAAGATCCTGAGTGCGAGTTATACAATCTGCTCAACCTGGCTGGTGAGCATATTGGTTTCGGCGATTACGACAAGGCTCAACATTATCTGAACGAGGTGCAAGAAAAAAGAGAGTTGCAACGTTACAGTGATCGCTGTTTGAGAGCTGATTTGCACTTTTCAAGGTATACGAGTGAACTATCGCTGTTGAAAGGAAATCACTCAAAAGCAATGGAATTTGCTGAAGATACTTTGGCTCGGGGACAAAGAGCGCCCTATAAAAAATACATTTCCATGGGCTGGAAACTAAAGGGCGACGTGTTCATGGCCACGGAAAAGATTGGAGAAGCAGCCGAGTGCTTTGAAAAGGCGCGGGATCTTGCGGATCAAACTGGGTATCCGCCTCTGATGTGGAAGACGCGCTTTTCATTGGCACAGATTTCTAACCCTACAACGAAACATAAGTCGATTTAATCGACTTTTTAATTTTTTTCCTTCGATGTGAAAGATATGCCGCATGATTCTTTTTCTGGATCCATAAAACTAGTTCAATAGCAGC
>CAMYLW010000533.1 GCA_947259475.1 Thermodesulfobacteriota bacterium | reverse complement strand
GCATTACTTCTAAGAAATTATTCTTAAATACCTTTTGATCATTGCCCCAAGCAGGAAAATCTACGGTAGTTTTTTGAACAGGCTCCTTCCCCTGAAATTCAGATAATGTTGCTAGTTTAAAATTATCCAGTGCTTTCACATTTCGTCCATCTTTTGTTTCGTGCGCTGACACCCGTAAAAAAGCAATGACAAAATCTGAAGTCATTTTCAAGGATTTATCAACGCCCTTTATTTCCTTGCCTTTATAATTTTTTGTACGGTCGGAATAATACAAAATGCTTGTTTCTTCCTTAAAATCTCCTTTAGACGTAGCAATTGGGACAGTGACGTAGTGATCATATCCCGAAACCTCCAGGGAGGCATATTTTGTATCAAATGCAGGGTAGTTAATTACAACTGCATCATCCCGTAAATCCAACATGGATATAATGTAATAGGTGTCGTTATTGGGTCTGGCAATGGCTTTTACAGTATGATCTGCCAACTCGAGGTTAAACTTCGTTTTATTCCAGCCCTTGCTACCTAAGGGATTTGACTCCACCATGGCAAAATTGTTATTCACATTATACATAGCAACATATTGATAAGAACGACGGACGATATTGTCCATGTCCTCGTCGGTAAGTTCTGCCGCAGAACTCAATCCGGCACCAAGCGTGAAAAACGCCACGAGTATCGTAGATAGAATTTTTCTCATGTTTACTTTCTCCTTTCTGATGCCTGCCAGGGAGCTGACCATGGCTTGCAGGGTTCGTTGTAAAGTGGATTGCGTTTTCATACCTTCTCTCCTAATAAATTAGGTTTCGCTTGTTTCATGGCGTGTTCTTGATAAATCACCCGGAACTCATGTGCGGATCACGTCCGAGAACCCGCTCACTGGTCTTCTACCGCTTCCTTGCCTGGTGGGTCGCCAATCTTCCTTACTTCCAGGATCGGCAGATGTAAGGCGAACAGACTCTCAAGTAGCCCCCGCAATGCGGACTGGTCGAGAAGTCTCCCTTCCAGGATCGTTCGAGATTCACCGTTTTCCTGGCTCGATGTCCTGATAGCCAGGCCGCCAAGACGATTGCTCCACTCCTCGCTCACCGTCCCCTGGACCACAATCTGGTAGTCAGCGGATCCACCAAAGTGGAAAGCTGCAAGGTCCTTCTTTAAGGTCATGGGTTCCTCCTGGTCCTTTTGCTGTTAATGTGAATAAAATCATGACGTCACCCGCAATAGCTTCCTGACGTCAGGCACTATCCAGCGTGCTTCGAATTGGTTGTGATTGACACCGGATGTTCTTCCAAACATATAAGCAATATACCTCGCGGCTCCACACCGCACATCCCGCGAAGTACGGTAAAAACACGGGAGAAAACAAGGGGGATGTCAGATTGCAGCGAGGGAGAGCGGTTTGTGAGGCAGCTTATTCTGCAGGGTAGGGCTTGAAGATACCGCTTTTTATCGCCTCCTCGACCGCCTTCCTTCTGCCATGAACACCGAGCTTGTGGTAGATCTGTTTGAGATGGCTGTCGACCGTATGGTGGGAAATATACAGGCGGGCCGCGATCTCCTTGTTGCGCAGGCGCTGCGCGAGGAGGTCGAGGATATCCAGCTCGCGGCTAGTCAGCTCTTCGCGGTTTCGTCCAGCCACCATATGCTCTCCATCGGATTTCGGTGGCGGGGGGGTTCCGGCCTCAACTTCGCCTGCGGTAAAAGAGTGAGAAGGCAAATCGAAGGCGTTCACAAGGCGCTTGATGCTGGTGACGAATTCATTTTCAGTGGAAAACTTGTTGAGCAAATCGACCACGGGCGTGCCGAGCTCGACGAACGGGAGGACGAGATTGCCACCCCAGGCCATGGTCACGGCCTGCTCGAGGATTCCGAGGGCCTCTTCTGTCTTGCGCTGCCTCTCGCACACCAGGGCCAGCAGGGTCAGAACCCTGATCAGTTGATAGCTGTTGTGTTGGAGCTCGATCAGCTTGGCACATTCCCGCAGCCGTGCTTCCGCTATCACGAGGCCGCCGGGCGACCCGGCGGCTATCAATGACTGGCATTGTGTGATCGA